>JACQCE010000017.1 GCA_016201765.1 Nitrospirota bacterium | reverse complement strand
CTCGGCAGGACTTCCTGGTACCCATGGTCCAACGACTCATGGCGCCCCCGGGATGGTTGATCCCGAATGCTTCTGTCCACCGGCGCGGCGCGCCCGGCCTGTGACAAAAGCGCGCCAGTGTAGTCCTTTTCATTTACTGATGTCAATACCTAAATGAGGGTAAAGAAGAAAAAATATTCATGCGACTGATCACCCGCTCATATACCCCCCCCTGTCAGAGGGTCTGATCATCGATCTTTCGAAATCACTAACATCATGTATTATCAATGTAATTTTTGCATTCATGGCAGGACAATCCCTCATCATTCATGGCTTATACTAGAATCGCTATATCCATCCAGACAACCCCCCATAGAGGGGAAAATATCAGTGACCATTCAAGTGGTTTGGAAAGCTTCCTGTCGCTTCACGACCCTTCATTCCGTCTCCCGCCCCGTACGGCAATCGGGTGAGCCCTCCTCACCCAAATCGCCTCATTTCGAGGGATTGGCGCGCGGCGCGGGCCGGTGTACAGTTGCCGGAATACCCAAGTCACTCACGCGTATGGAGGCCGGTGAATGTCACGACTTACGTTTGGAACCTTGTTCCCGCTGTTGCTCCTGCTGGCATGGATACCCCGCCCCGCCTCGGCGGAGGGGACGGTGGAGGAACGGCTGGAACGGGCTGAAGAGGAGATCAAGGAGCTGAAGCAGGATTTGAAGCAGAAGACGCCCGATGAGTCCGACACGCAGGAGAGCAAGCTCTCGTTTCACGGCTACGGGGAGCTGCATTACAACCGGCCGCGCATCGAGGCCTCCGGCTTCCCGGCCCACGATCTGTCGCCGACGTTCGACTTCCACCGGCTGGTGCTGGGGTGGAGCTACCTGTTCACCGACCGCCTGAGCCTGCACGCGGAAATCGATTTTGAGCACGCGGCGCAGGAGATCGAGCTGGAATTCGCCTATCTTGAATATGCGTTCAACGATGGTGTCCACGTCCGCGGAGGCGCCGTGCTGATGCCGGTGGGGCCGCTGAACGAATATCACGAACCGACGCACTTCTACAGCGTCGAACGGCCCTACGTCCAGCGCTTCATCATTCCGACGTCGTGGCAGGCCGGCGGCGGGGGGCTGCTCGGCGAGGCGGCGCCGGGGCTGCGCTACCGGATCTATGTTGTACAAGGACTCAATGCTCAGAATTTCACGGCGCTGGAGGGCATGAAGGGAGGTCAGGATCCGCTGTTCGAGGATACCAACACGGCCTTTGACTTCGGCGGCGTCGGCCGGTTGGAATATACCGGCCTGCCCGGCTTCGCCGTCGGGGCCTCACTCTACAGCGCGGACGCCGGACAGGATGATCCCGTCATTGGAACCGCGCAGGTGACCCTGTGGGACGTGGACGTCCGTTATCGCGTGCTGGGGTTCGACCTGAGCGGCCTCTACGTCCGGACGCACATCGGGGGCGCCGACCGGATCAGCGCGGCAACGGGAGAAACCATCAGCAGCAGACAGTACGGCTGGTATCTGGAGGGCGCCTATCATCTCAGCCAGTTGATTGACGCCGAATGGGACCTGGTGCCCTTCGTCCGGTTCGAGATGCTGGACACGCAGGCGGACGTGCCCACCTTGCTGCCGATGCCGGGCGGCGAGCGGCAGATCGTCGTCACCGGTCTGGCGTTCTTTCCCCATCCCGATGTCGCCGTCAAGGCCGATCTGGAGCGGTGGCGGGATGACACCGGAGAGGCTGCCTATCGGTATAATTTCGGCCTCGCGTTCGAATATTAATCACGCCAACAGCTTGACAGGCCGTCCATCCTTTGGCAGAGTGGGGTCAGATGCTCCCATAGTCTCTCCCCAGCTCGCAACGCGAGCGTGAGGGGGAGGCTCCCAACAGGGGGACAGATTTGAAATCTGTCCCCAGTCGGGAGGGGGCGACGCGAGCCCCTACAATCGACGATCGGACGCCAACCCCCTCGCGCCTCCCCCGGGCGATCGAGGCCTTTGACCGGGCCAATGCGCTCGATCCGCGCCGGCAGCGGTTCGAGGGCGCCGACCACCCGCGCGAGCTGATCTTTGCCCGGCGCGTTTACGACTGGCTCCTGCGGCTGGAGCCGTCGGCCTCCGAGGCGGTCCAACTGGCGGCGCGCGGCCACACACTGCGGCGATGGGAAATTCCCCGCGACCGCTATCCGAATGACACCGCCGGCTACCATGCCTGGCGCGACGCGACGGCCGCGCATTCGGCCCAGGCGGCCGACACCCTCCTCCGGCCGATCGGCTGTCCGGATGAATTGATCCGGAGCGTCCACCAGCTCATCACCCGCGAAACGGTTCCCAGCAACCCGGAGGCCCAGCTGTTGGAAGACGCCGATTGCCTGGCGTTTCTGGAACTGAAACTCATCGATTACCTCGATCGGTGGAACGACGAGAAGCTCACCCGCATCCTTCACGGCACCTGGATGAAGATGAGCGATCGGGCCCGCGCGCTGGCGAGACAGATGCCGCATGCTCCCCGAATCGGCTCCCTGCTGGAACGGCTCCCATGACGACCACGGCAACCCCCGAAACGATTATGGATCGGGTCACGGCCATGCGGGTGATGCTGGAGGTGCATCACACGGGCTCGGCCGTGGTCGCCGTGCTGCCCATGGAAGAGGCGGAACTGCGCCAGCAGCAGGTGCACGAGGCCGCGCGCGCGGCGGGGTTTCCATTGCGGTGTTTGATCGAGCCGGCGTAAGGGGAAAAAAGGGTAAAGGGTAAGGGGTAAAGGGTGAAAGAGAGCAAAACAGATTAAGAAAGCAGACTGACATCCCTCAGATCATTCTCTTCACTTCTTACTTCTTGCCTCTAGTTTCTTGCTTCTCGCTTTCCACTATCCACTTGTCACTCGTCACTTCTTCTTCAACTTCTCCAACTGTTCTTTCGCTTTCGCATGGTTCGGCTCCCACCGCAAGGCTTCCTTGAATTGAGCCAGCGCCTTGTCCGTCGATTTCAGCTTGAGATAGAGCATGCCGAGAAACACGTAATGATCGGCGTTGGACGACTCGAGCTCGATCGCCCGCTTCAATTCGGCCTCCGCCTCCTTGCGTCGATCCGGCACGTTCGTCAGCGCCTGCCCCAGCAGGGCGTGGTATCGCGCCTTCGACCCATCCTGCTGCGTCGCCCACTCCAGGCAATAGACGGCCTCCTTCATGTTCCCCGCCTGCAGGGCCGCTTCGCCCCGCTTGGCCTGGTCGGCCGCCTGTTTGGCCCGCTGCTTGGCCTCGGCAGGCTTGGCCTGCGACGGGGGGTGCTTTCGCAACGCCTCCGCTTCATCGTAGCTGCGCCGGGACTGCTCGTGACCCAGGACGTCATAGGCCCGGGTCAATCGGTCGAACAGGGCATCGAGCTTCGGGTGCAGCGCTTCCATGCCCGGTTCGTGGTGGCGGTCCGGGTGATACGCCTTGGCGAGGCGGAAATAGGCCTTCTTGATTTCCTTCGGTGACGCGCCCCGCTCCACGCCGAGCACCTCATAATGGTCCATGCCCTCCAGCCGCTCGTGGGCGCGCGTTATCGCCGCGGGGCTCATCGCCTCCTCTTCCCCGACAAACTCCTCGAACAGTTCGACCCGGCTGGTTTCCAGCTCCTCCTGCTTCTTCCGGCTGATCGTCTCCGCGATGAACGATTCCAGCTCCTGCTCGATCCGGGTCTTTGAATCTTCGCTCCACTCCTTGGGCGCCTCCTCCGTTTTGACCCGGACGAACCCCGCCGCGAACAGAAAATACATCATCTGGATCGCGTGGAGGGACGGCAGCGTCGACGCGCAGACCAGATCGCGAATGGTCCGGGCGCCGTCGATCAATAAGAGAAGCTCCCGTTCCGGCGGCGTGACGGCGACCGGCTGGAACAGATCGCGGGGGTCGGTGCTCATGCTCACGACCGTGTCGAAGGGCGGCAGCAGCCGGCACAACCGGGTGAAGTCATGGATCCGGCGGATGCCCTCGTAGATCAGCGCGCCGGAGCTCATCCGCAGCGTGATGATCTCGGCGGCCGGGAGCGCGCCTTCGTCGAATCGATAGTCGCCGTCCAGCCACGTGAAGAGGCTGAAGATGATCTCCTTGACCTGCGTGGAGACGGCCTGGAATAATTCCTTGGGCGTCAAAAAGCCCTGCTCGACGAGGATCGCCCCCTGCCGTTTCCTGGTCTCTTTGAGCAGCCGGACGGATGTTTCATACTGGGCGTAGCTGAGTTTGCCCCATTTGAGGAGCATCTCGCCCAGCCGGTCGTCTTCATACAGGGACGACGCGCAGATCATGTCACCCTGCTTGAAATAGATGAGCCTGGTCTGATCGTTGCGCGTGACGGTGAGGGTGCCGGTGGCCTGGGCGTACTGCAGGGCGCGCAGGACCCTGGGCAGCGGGGTTTCACCGAGGCGGCCGGCTGTCGGCACGGTAAGCGCCACCACTCTCCTCCCACCAACGGCACTTCGACGCGCGCGAGCGGACTCCTCGGCGCGAGGATGCCGTTACATCCGCAGTGGCCCCCGCCAGAACATCAGCAGGGGGCTGGCCACGAAGATCGATGAATAGGTGCCGATCACGACGCCCATGAGCATCGCGAGCGAAAAATCCTGAAGGACGTGACCGCCCCACCAGTAGAGCGCCGCCACCGCCATCACCATGCAGAGCGAGACCACGACCGTCCGGGAGAGGACCTGATTGATGCTGGCGTTGATGACCTCCGGGACGGACTCCTGCCGGCGTTTACGCAGATTCTCCCTGATCCGGTCGAACACGACCACCGTATCGGTCAGCGAATAACCGGCCAGCGTCAGCAGCGACGTGACGACCAGCAGGGTGAACTCCTTCTCCAGCACGTAGAAAATGCCCGCCACGGCCAGCACGTCGTGGATCGTCGCGATCGCCGCCGCCACGCCGAACCGGAACTCGAAGCGCAGGGCGATATAGATCATGATGCCCAGGAGCGCGATCGTCGTCGCCAGGACGGCGTCGTCGCGCAGCTTCTGGCCGATGGTGGGCCCGATCTCGGTCGTGCTCTCCACCGTCAGCTCGTTGCCGGGGAAGCGTTCCTTGAGCAGCGCGGTGATCCGCCCGGCCGCCTTTTCCTCGATGCTGGTCTGCCGCTTGACCCGCACCAGCAGCGCATGGCCGCCGGTCGACTCGGAGGTGATCTCCTGCAGCTCCGCGTCCGCAAAGCCGCCGTCGGACAGCGCGGCGCGCGCCCCGGCCAGCGCCACCGGCTGCGCGAATCGAAACTGAAGCGCCGTCCCGCCCGAAAAATCGATCCCCAGATTGGCGTGGCCCCTGGAGATCTGGACCAACGCCGTCAGCCCGGAAATAATCAACACGCCCGACAGCGCAAACGCCACGTAGCGTTTCGCCATGAAATTGATGTTCGTCTTGCCCAACAGCTCCAGCACGTCGTCTGCCCCGTTCCTGTGCGGTTAGATGCTCAAGCGTTCCAGTTTGCGCCGGCCGCTGATCCAGTCGAAGATCACCCGCGTGCCGACGATGGAGGAAAACAGATTGATCGTCACGCCGAGACTGAGCGTGACGGCGAACCCCTTGATCGGCCCGGTGCCCAGCAGGAAGAGGACCACGGCCGTGATCAGCGTCGTGACGTGCGAGTCGATGATGGTCATGAACGCCTTGTCGTAGCCCGAATCGATCGCCAGGCGCACCGGCCGCTTCTGCCGCAACTCTTCACGGATGCGCTCGAAGATCAGAATGTTGGAATCGACCGCCATGCCGATGGTCAGAATGATGCCGGCCAGGCCGGGCAGCGTGAGCGTCGCGCCGAACATCGCCAGCGCGCCCACCAGCAGCACCACGTTGAGCAGCAGCGCGATGTCGGCGATGAGCCCCGCCAGGCGGTAGTAGAGCAGCATGAAGAGCAGGACGAGGCCCGAGCCCACGAGGGCCGCCTTGATCCCGGCCTCGATCGAATCGCGTCCCAGCGTCGGCCCGACGGTGACGTTCTGGATGATCGTCACCGGCGCCGGCAGCGCGCCGGCCCGCAGGACGACGGCCAGATCGTTCGCCTGCTGCGTGCTGAAATTGCCGCTGATCTGCGCCCGGCCGTTGTTGATCGGCTCCTGGATCACCGGCGCCGAATAGACCGTTTTGTCCAGCACGATCGCCAGCGGTTTTTTGACATTGTCCGTGGTCACCTTTTTGAACAGCTGGGCGCCCGCGCTGTTGAAGGTGATCGACACGTATGATTCGTTGAACTGGCCGATCGACACGCGCGCGTCGGTCAGGAGATCCCCCGTCAGGGCGGGGATTTTTTTGACGATATAGGGGCGCTTCTTCACCTCGCCGGTTTCCTTGACCGTCTCCCGTTCGTAGAGCAGTTCTTCATCCGGCTTGAGCAGGGGCGCCGCGTCCCTGGCGATCGTCTCCTCCTGGCCGGCCGGCACGGAGGCGGGCAGCTTGCTCCAGGCCGGGCTGTCTTCGCTGAGCAGCGTGAACTCCAGCTGGGCCGTGCGGCCGATCAAATCGAGGGCCCGCTGCGGATCCTTGATCCCGGGCAGCTGAACCAGGATCTGGTCCGCCTGCTGCCGCTGGATCAGCGGTTCGGCGACGCCGAATTGATCCACCCGGTTGCGGATCGTCTCCAGCGCCTGGGAGACCGCGCTCTCCTTCATCCGCGCCGCGTCGCTCTCGCGCACGCGGAAGACCAGCCGGCCCGGCTGGTCCTTCTCTTTGGGAATGGCGCGATCCGTATTGGTGAGCGAGGGATAACTGTCTTCGACCAGCTTGAGGAGATCATCCTTGAGTTTGTTCGTCGCTTCTTCCGCTTCCCGGCCGGTAAAATCGACCTCAAATTCCAGCGGCCCCAGCCGTTTGAGCGTGACGCCGGCCAGTTGCCGTTCGGTCAACGTCGCCGGCAGGGTGGTCAGGACCCGGTCAACGATGCCTTCCACCGCCTTCTCCGCCTCCACGTGCAGCACCACGTGCATGCCGCCCAGCAGATCGAGCCCGAGCGTGACGCCCTGGCTTGGGAGATACTTTTTCCACCAACCAGGCATGGAAGAATAGAGCGGCGTGGAGGGCAGAAACAGGATGAGCGAGACGAGGATCGTCGCCGCGATGATCGCCAAACGCACACCAATCCGGCGCTTCATTTAGAACGCCCCCCTCTCCCCACCCTCTCCCCTCCCACCGGGGAAGAGGGGAAAAAGGGAACCAGCCGCGACCACCACATGCCTGCCGTCCATCAACCGTTCCCGCCGTCATCGTCGGTGCGCAGGGAGGCGACGGCGCTGCGGAGGACCTTGACCTTGACGTTCTCCGCCACCTGCACCGTCACCACGTCGTTGTGGATGTTCGTCACGGCGCCGATCAGGCCGCCGGTCGTGACCACCCGGTCGCCCTTCTTGAGCGCGTCGAGCATCTGCTGGTGCTTTTTCCGCTGCCGCTGCTGGGGCAGAATCATCAGGACGTAAAAGAGCACGAAAATGAGCAGAAAGGGGACCAGGCTCAGCAACCCGCCCGCCGGCCCGGACGCGGCAGCCGGCGCCGCCTGCGCCCATGCCGATGCCGTCAACCAATTTGCCAGAGTATCGATCATGCCTCCCCACCCTCTCTCATCCGGTAAAAGTCCGTGCGGAACTCCGCCAGCCGTCCGGCGTCGATCGCCTCCCGGAGCCGGCGCATGAGCGACAGATAATAATAGAGATTGTGCACCGTATGCAAGCGGGCCGCCAGCGGCTCGTTCGCCAGGAAGAGATGCCGGAGGTAGGCGCGGGAATAGGTCCGGCAGGTCTCGCACCCGCAGGCGGCATCGATCGGGCGGTCGTCCGCCGCATACCGCGCATGTTTGATCAGCAGCCGGCCCGTAGCGGTGAAGAGCCAGCCCGTCCGGGCGTGGCGGGTCGGCATGACGCAATCGAACAGATCGGCCCCGCG
Organism: Nitrospirota bacterium; assembly: GCA_016201765.1. Classification (GTDB taxonomy): domain Bacteria; phylum Nitrospirota; class Nitrospiria; order JACQCE01; family JACQCE01; genus JACQCE01. The sequence goes on along the minus strand of JACQCE010000017.1, from coordinate 3,320 downwards.
CCAGACGCCCTCCACCAGATCCTCCGGCAGGCCGACGCCCATCAGATACCGGGGTGCGCCGGCCGGCAATTCGCCAATCGCCTCGTCAATCGCCATGTGCGTCTGCTCTTTCGGTTCCCCGACGCAGAGGCCGCCGACCGCGTACCCGTCGAAGCCGATCCCCGCGAGATCGGCCGCCGCTGCTCGACGCAGCGCCGGCCAGACGCCCCCCTGCACGATGCCGAAGAGCGCCGTGCCGGCGCGCCGCCGGGCCGCGCGGCTGCGCACGGCCCAGTGCAACGTGCGCGTCCACGCCGCGCGCGCCCGCTCCTCCGAACAGGGATAGGGCAGACATTCATCCAGCACCATCGCCACGTCGACGCCCAGCGTCTCCTGAATCTCCACGGCCAGCTCGGGCGTGAAGCGATGCTCGGAGCCGTCCAGATGGGACCGGAACGTCACGCCGCCGTCGTCGATCGCGCAGAGTTTGGCCAGGCTGAAAACTTGAAAGCCGCCGCTGTCGGTCAGGATCGGCCCCGGCCATCCCATGAAACGGTGCAGGCCCCCCAGGTCGCCGATGAGCCGGTGGCCGGGCCGCAAATATAAATGATAGGCATTGGACAGGATCATCTCCGCGCCCAACCCGCGCAACTCGGCCGGCGTGACCGCCTTGACCGCGCCCGCCGTGCCGACCGGCATGAAGGCGGGCGTTTCAACGGCGCCGTGCGGCGTGGTCAGCCGTCCCCGTCTCGCCCGGCCGGACGGATCGGCGGCCAGCAATTGGAAACCCAGACCGGACTGCAGACTGGAACCGGCAAGACCGGTCGGCGCAGGATGTGCGGTCACGTCCGCTCCCTCACTCATTACATTCGCTCCGGTGCGGCCACACCCAGGACGGTCAGGCCGTTGGCCAGGACCGTGCGGACCGCCTGCATCAGGGCCAGACGGGCCAGGCTGCAAGTGCGATCCTGCGTGAGTACCCGGTGTTTATTGTAATAGGCATGTAGCAGCCCCGCCACCTCCTGCAGATAAAAGATCACGCGGTGCGGCTCCAGCAATTGCGCGCTCGCCTCGATCACGGCGGGATAGAGCGACAACTGCCGCAACAGCCCCTGCTCCTCCGGCAGCGTCAGCGGCGCCGGATCGATCTCCGACGGCGCCGGCACGGCAAGACCGCGGTCGGCCGACTGCCGCTGCATGCTGCAGAGACGGGCGTGGGCGTACTGGACATAATACACCGGATTGTCCTCCGACTTTGCCTTGGCCAGCTCCAGGTCGAAATCAAGCGCGTTGTCGCAGCGCCGCATGAGGAAGAAGAAGCGGGCGGCGTCGCGGCCGACTTCATCCAGCACGTCCCGCAGCGTGACGAATTCGCCCGCGCGGGTCGACATGCTGACCGGTTTGCCGTGGCGTAACAGGGCGACCAGCTGCACCAGCACGATCTTCAGACGATCGCGCGGACGGCCCAGCGCCTCCATCCCGGCCCAGACCCGCGGCGCGTAGCCGTGATGGTCGGCGCCCCAGACGTCGACAATTTCATCGAACCCCCGCTCGTACTTGTCCAGATGATAGGCCAGGTCGGAGGCAAAATAGGTCATCTGGCCGTTCTGACGGATGACCACCCGGTTTTTGTCATCGCCGAAGGTCATCGTGCGCACCCACGTCGCCCCCTCCTCTTCATACAGGTGGCCGGCCTCCCGCAACCGCTTCAGGGCCTGTTCGACCTTGCCGTCCAGATGCAACGCCACCTCGGACGTCCAGACGTCGAACCCGACGCCAAACCGGTCCAGATCCTCGCGGATCGAGGCCAGCAGCCGCTGCGAGGCGATCTGGGTGCAGTAGCGTTGCGCCTCCTCCTCCGGCTCATCGAGCCAGCGGGCGCCCTCGTTCTCGGCCATCTCCTTCGCCAGCTCGCGCAGGTACTCGCCCTGGTAGCCGCCCTCCGGGATCGGCGCCTCGCGGCCGAAGTGCTGGCGGTAACGCGCGAGCAACGACTGGCCCAGCGTGATCATCTGTTTGCCGAGATCGTTGATGTAATATTCCCGTTCAACCGTGTGGCCGGTCGCTTCCAGGAGACGGGCCAGCGTGTCGCCGACCGCGGCGATCCGGCCGTGGCCGACGTGAAGCGGCCCGGTGGGGTTGGCGCTGACGAACTCCACCTGCACCCGCCGGCCGGCGCCGATGGTCGAGCCGCCGTAGGCGCCGCCCTGCTCAAGAATGTTGGCCAGCAACCGGTGCCAGTAGGAGGGCGCCATGGTGAAATTCAGGTAGCCGGGACCGGCGATGTCGACCCGCTCCAGCCACGGCTCCTTCGGCATGTACCGTGTGAGCTGCTCCGCCACCTCGCGGCCGTTCTTCCCCGCGTCCTTGGCGAGCGCCATCGCCATCGTGCTGGCAAAATCGCCCTGGCCGGCCCGCTTGGGCACCTCCAGCAGCACCGGCGGATCGGCCTGCTCCGGCACCAGCCCGTCCGCCTTGGCCGCACGCAACGCCGCGTGCAGCAGATCCATGACATCTTTGTTCATCCACGGCCCCTGATAAGTTTCCTCAATGAGCGGCTTCAATAATAATCGCGGTCACCAACCATGGCCGGACAACCGCGGCCGATGAGATGACCGATAATCGTCCCGGTGCCAGGTGAACCCCGTATCATGGCTTGACAAGCGGGGCTTGAGCCATGGTACGGGGTAAAATGATCGCCGGGGAAAAACGACGGCCTAGTATATCCGAACCGAAGGAAAAGTCAACGAATCACGCTTATCGCTCCCTTGCAAATTGCCGTCGTTTCCTCTACAGTGCACCAGATGATTGTGCCCGCCGGTTCGTCTGCGTGATGGCCATTGGATCCCAACGAACCCTCTGCCTCGGCCTGTCGGGCATCATCCTCTTCGCAGCGGCCTGCACCACCACCAAGCATGCGGGTGAAGCGCTGCGCGCCCTCCTGGATCAGCAGACGGTTGCGGTGATGACAGCGGTCAACGCGGAGGAGGCGGAACGGCTTCGGCTGTCGCTGCTTCGCGGGCAGCCGCTGCCGGCGTCCGCGCAACTCTTCTCCATCGATGGGCTCACCCAGGCCAATCCCGCCCTCGGCAAGCTGGCGGCGCAACTCGGAGACTGCGAAATCAGCCGGCCCATCCCTCCCCCCATACCACCTATGGACCGGCAAATCAGCACGGGCTATCTGGTCCTGCAACGGGGCGGCGATCCGGACCGGCCCTGCCACGGGGCGGTGAGTGCCGCCGACCAGGAGTCATGGACCGACAAGGCGGGGGAGCTGCTGCTCGGCCTGCTGATGGTGGGCGTGGTCGGCTTCCTGGTTGCGGCCCCGTTCATCTTTCACG
>JACQCE010000038.1 GCA_016201765.1 Nitrospirota bacterium | reverse complement strand
TCCGCGCCCACGGACAACCGGTGGGCGCAGACTTTGGCCACCCATTGTGAGAGGGTCGACTCGGGCAAAAAGGGCTTGCGGTGATCGATCAGAATGAAATCATTGCCGCTGCCAGAGAGTTTGGTAAAGGGGATTTTCATGACGCCACCATCGTAGCAAACTGTAAGGAGATGGGGCAAGGGGCCAGGGTCAAAAAGGGGACAGGCTACTTTTTCTGTGTCATCCACATAGCAACGGATGAAAAAGTAGCCTGTCCCCTTTTTCTATTTCTTCAACGACGGCGGGATGAATTCGCCGCGGATCAGGTCGCCGTAGCTTTCCCGGCGGCGGATGACGGTGAAGCTGCCGCCCTGCACGAGCACTTCGGCCGCCCGGGGGCGGGCGTTGTAGTTGGAAGCCATGGCGAAGCCGTACGCCCCCGCGCTCATGACAGCCAGAAGCTCGCCGGGCCGGCTCTGGGGCAACCGGCGTCCCTTGGCCAGAAAGTCGCCCGATTCGCAGATGGGGCCGACGACGTCGACCGTCTGCGCGCGGACGCGGCGGCGCGCCACGGGGAGAATCTGATGGTAGGCGTCGTAGAGGCTCGGCCGGATCAGATCGTTCATCCCCGCGTCGACCACGACAAAGGGATGGGGATGGCCCGATTTCACGTAGAGGACTTCGGTCAGCAGCAGCCCGGCGTTGCCGACGATCACGCGGCCCGGCTCGAAAATCAGCGTGCCGCCGGCCAGCAGCCACGGCTTGAGCAACGGCGTGAGCGCTTTTGCGAGCGCGCGGGGATGGGGCGGCGTCTCCGATTTGTAGGTGATGCCCAGGCCGCCGCCCAGATCGAGATAGCGGATGTTGATCCACTCGGCCCGGAGCTGTTCGATCAGTCGTAAAATTTTCTTGACGGCGTCGAGAAACGGCCCCAACTGGGTGATCTGCGAGCCGATGTGGGAGTGGAGGCCGACGACCTCGACATGGCGCAAGCGGCTCGCCACGCGATAGAACGCCAGCGCCTCCCGGATGCTGACGCCGAACTTGCTCTTCTTCAGCCCGGTGGAAATATAGGGATGGGTTTGGGGATTGATGTCCGGATTGACCCGGAGCGCGACCCGCGCCTGCCGGCCGCAGTGGCGGGCGACCTTGTCGATCAATTCCAGCTCCTGGTGGGACTCGACGTTGAACATCAGGATGCGGGCCTGCAGCGCGTCGTGAATTTCCTTCGCCTGCTTGCCGACGCCGGCGAAGACGATCCTGCCCGGATCGATCCCGGCGGCCAGCGCGCGGTAGAGCTCGCCGCCGGAGACGACGTCGGCGCCGCCGCCCTCCTGGGCAAAGAGCCGCAGGATGGCGACATTGGAGTTCGCCTTCACCGCAAAGGCGGTGATGTGGGAGAGCGCCCCGAAGGCGTCGTCAAACGCCCGGAAATGGCGCCGGAGCGTCCGCTCGCTGTAGACGTAGCAGGGGGTGCCGACGGTGCGCGCGATCCTCGAAAGGGGCACCTCCTCGCACCAGAGTGCTTGTCGGCGGTATTGAAAGGCGTGCATGGGGTAAAGAGGTGGCTAGGTCGATGGGTGGCTAGGTAGCTAGGAAGAACCGAGCAGGAGGAGAGGGTCTTTTCTAGCCACCTAGTTACCTAACAACCTAGCTACCTTCTTCTGATAGCAATTCACTCCCCGACAGGGCGAGCCGTTCGAGCGCGTCATGATAGGCCTGCTTGAGATTCACATAACGCACCTTGACGCCGGGCGCCAGTTGGGAGACCCAGGTGCGGTCCAGCAGCATCGCAATTGCCGCCGGCGTGGCGTGGCGCAACTGCCGGCAGTTGATCACGAGGTCCAGTTTGGTCTGCGCCGCCGTCTCGCGCAATTTTTCGATCAACGCCTTGGCGTTGATCTGATCGAGCGTGCCCTCCAGGTCGATTAGTAACGCCTTCAGGCTTTCGGCCCGGCGGGCTTTGACCTTGACGATCCGGTCGATCTGCTCGGAGACGTTGTCCACCGTGGTGCGGATCGCCTCCAGCGCGCTGGGGATCAACTCCTCTTGCAGATTCTGCGCCGCGGCCGGGAACTGCGTCTGCAGCGCCTTGAGCGCGCGCGCCACCGGCGTCAACGTCGCCTTGGGCGTGGTGCGATAGACCAGCTGGCGGAAGCGCCGGTTCATCTCGAACCGGGGGATCAGCCGCTGCTGGGTCGCAAAGACGCGGGTGAAGATCGACGGATAGGAGTAGAACTCCTGGTTGGCCCAGAAAAAGCCCTCCTGCAGCGTCTCGGGGCTCATCCGTTTGGGGCGGTAGACGACGTGCTTGCCGTCGTAGTTGGCCCAGTTCGTATCGATGATCCGCCCCTCCGCCTTCATCCGGTCGAAGAGCACCGTGCCGGGGAGCGGCGTCAGAATGTTCATGTAGGCCAGCTCCACGCGGGCCTTGATGAGGAACTCCACCGTCGTTTCAAAGACCGATTCATCATCGGCGTCGGAGCCGAAGATGACGCCGGGATTGATCATGATGCCGTGGTCGTGAAAGCACTGGATCTGGTTCGCGAAGTTCTTTTCCTGGTTGAACGGTTTGTTCATCTCGGCCAGCACGTCGCCGCTGATCGATTCCATGCCGACGAACATGGCCACGCAGCCGCTCTCGGCGGCCAGCTTGACCATCTCCGGCTCGTTGCCGAGAAAGAGCGTGCACTGCGCGCCCCACTTGATGTTGAGTTCCTTCAAGGCGGTCCAGAGTTTTTTGCAGTAGGCGCGGTTGGAATTGTGCAGGTCGTCGACGAACGCGAAGATCCGGCCGCCCTCCATGCCGACGAGGATGCGCAGCGACGTGCCGATCCGGTGCCAGACCGGGCCGGTGGTCATCTGGTCGACGAGCTTGCTCCGGCGCCATTCGATAATCCGCTGGATTTCGCCGACGACCTCCTCGACCGGCCGGCGCCGCGAGCTTTTGCCGTTGAACGGCGACACGCTGCAGAATTCGCAGTCGAAGTGGCAGCCGCGGGTGGTCTGAAGGCACTGGTTGGTCATGTAGCAGCCCTGCGGCAGCAGGTCGACCCGGGGATGGGGATAGTGCTCCATCGTCGGGTAGGCCGTCATCTCGTAGAGCGGTTTCAGGGCGCCCTGTTCAAAATCGCGCAGCACCTGCGGCCAGAGGTCATCCGCCTCAAACCGCACCACGACGTCGGCGTGGGCCGCCGCTTCCTCCGGCAGATAGGTGGCATGCGTGCCGCCCAGGCAGACTTTGACGCCGCGCGCGCGGAACTGGTCGGCGATCTCGTAGGCCCTGGGCGTGTAGCAGCTCATCTGGGTCGAGATACCCACGAAGAGGCGCTCGACACCGGTCTCCCGGACGACCTGGTCGATGAAGTCGGGCCGGACGATCGTGCGGCTTTCGTCGATGATCTGCACATCCCAGTGTTTGGGCGTGTGGCCGGCGATGACGGGCAGGGAGAGTTTCGGAAACCAGATCGCCCGCATCTCCGTGTCGTTCATCCGGTAGGCATTGTCCTCCGGGTAGGGATCGATCAGGAGCAGGCGGTAGCGGCCGCGCGCGCCGCCGGACCGCGCCCAGCCGTGGGTGTCGGGGCGCGTTCCAAGATGGAGAGGCAGTGGTAGTGACGGCATGAGTGCTCCTTACCGGGAGAATCGTGTTGCTATGAAATGATGACCGTTCTCGTACGTCTGAAAATATCCCAGCGACTGCGGCCGCTTTTCCGGTGGAAGCGGTTCCCCCTTCCTCCCGCAACCGACGGCACTATACAAGACCATAACAGAGAAGAGGAGCAGGGTCAAGAGAAGAGTAAAAGGGGGTCGGTAGGCAGTAGGCAGTAGGCGGGAAGATAGAAATAAGTAGGCAGGGTTCAGTAGCCAGTAGCCAGGGAAAGCAGGGCGCTTCATCATCATTTTTATCTTTGCCATTTTTCCTGCCTACTGTCTACAGCCTACTGGACCCTTTATTGTCCTTCCAGCTCTTTAATCCTTGCCGCCACCTGGTTCATGGCCGTCGCGCCCTGTTGCGCCTTGCGGGCGAGCGACTGCTCGAGGGTCAGATATTTTTTGAGATCGGGCCCGAACTGTTTGGAGAAGCGGCGCCACTCGGCGGGGGAGAGCGCGGTGAGCGCCTTCTTCCGCTCCAGTGCGTAGCGGACGACCTGGCCGACGACGGCATGAGCCTGCCGGAACGGGACGCCCTTGAGCACCAGATAATCGGCCAGATCGGTGGCCAGCAGCAGGCTGTCGCCGGCGGCCCGTTCCAGCCGGTCCCGGTGGACGATCAACCCGGGCAGCAGCCGGACGAGGATGACCAGCACCGCCTTGGCGGTATCCGCCGCGTCGAAGAACGGCGGCTTGTCCTCCTGCAGGTCCCGGTTGTAGCTGAGCGGCAGCCCCTTGACCAGCGTGAGCAGCGTGACGAGCGCGCCGATGACCCGGCCGCTCTTCCCGCGGACCAGTTCGGCGACGTCGGGGTTCTTTTTCTGCGGCATCATGCTGCTGCCGGTGCAGAACCCCTCGGGCAGATCGATAAAGCCGAATTCCTGCGACGACCAGAGGACCATCTCCTCGCCCAAACGGGAGAGGTGGACCATCAGCAGGGCCGACGCGGCCAGAAACTCGGTGATGAAGTCGCGGTCGCTCACCGCGTCCAGGCTGTTGGTGGTGACGGCCGGAAAGCCCAGCAGCTCGGCCAGCCGCTTGCGCGAGAGGGCGTAGTTGGTGCCGGCCAGCGCGCCCGATCCGAGGGGCAGGCGCAAAGCCCGCTTGAGGCCGTCGTTGAACCGGCCGTAATCGCGATCGAGCATGTCGTAATAGGCGAGCCAGTGATGGCTCAGGAGCACCGGCTGGGCCCGTTGCAGATGGGTGTAGCCCGGCATCGGGACGCCCAGGTGGGCCTTCGCCTGTTTGACCAGCGCCTGTTGCAGCGCCCGGATCAGGCCCATGACCGCCGTCGCTTCTTCGCGCAGGTAGAGGCGCAGGTCGAGGGCGATCTGGTCGTTGCGGCTCCGGCCCGTGTGCAGTTTGGCGCCCGCGGCGCCGATCCGTTCGGTCAGCCCCCGTTCGATTGCCATGTGGATGTCTTCGTCGGACGGCGAGAAGTGGAACCGGTTGTGGGTGATCTCCTCTTCGATGGCGGCCAGCCCGGCGCGGATCTGCTCGGCTTCCTGCTCGGAGAGCAGGCCGGCTTCATGGAGCGCCTGACAGTGGGCGATGCTGCCCGTGATGTCGTGCTTGTAGAGGCGCCGGTCGACGGGCAGCGACGCGGTGAACTGCTCCACGGCGGGGTCGGTCTCGGGCAGCCGCCCGGACCAGGCTTTGGTCGGTGCGGGATGGGTTGATTGGCGTGGAGGCGGAGTCGGGCGG
>JACQCE010000002.1 GCA_016201765.1 Nitrospirota bacterium | reverse complement strand
CAGGTCGGCGAGTATCTGGGCGGCATCCGGCTCTTTCCCGGCGTGTCGGGACAGACGACACTGGTGCCGGGCCAGGCGGCGCAGAAACAACCCGTGATTGTCAAAGTGCAGGGCGGCAAATTGATCCAGGTGAATTGATGGACCCTTCAATTGCACAGGCCATACAAGCGTTTGCAGTGTCTGTACTGCCCATTGTGATCGCCATTACATTCCATGAAGTTGCCCATGGGTTCGTAGCTGATAAGAAGGGAGATGCTACAGCGCGGTTGATGGGTCGTTTGACCCTGAATCCCATCGCTCATATCGATCCTGTGGGAACGATTCTTGTGCCGGCACTGCTATTTTTTACGTCGGGCTTCCTGTTTGGTTGGGCTAAACCTGTCCCAGTTAATTTTATGAATCTGCATCATCCCAAGAGGGATATGGTGTGGGTGGCTCTTGCTGGTCCTGGGACAAATTTGCTGCTGGCTATTGTGAGCAGCCTTCTGCTTCAAATTTTGATTTGGTTTGACCCCAATCTGGTTAATGTTATTTTCGGTTCCGGTAGATCGCTTTCCATGTTCGAAAGTGGTCTTCAGGCGTCGGTGCTTGTACCCATTGCGTATATGTTGGTAATTAGCGTCAAGGTGAATATTTTACTGATGTTGTTCAATCTGCTTCCGATTCCCCCGCTGGATGGAGGGCGGGTCGCGGTGGGGTTGTTGCCACATCGGCCTGCAGCGATACTCGGTCAACTAGAAATAATTGGGTTGCCCTTAATTGCCCTTATGGTTTTTTTTGACCCACTGGGTTTGATGGCACGCTATTTTTGGCCGTTAGTACAATATGTTTCGAATGTAATTCTTATAGGATGAACATGACAAATTCAGCCAGTGGGCGCACAAGCAACCGAAGACGGTTGCTAAGCGGCATGCAACCGAGCGGGCGGTTGCATCTGGGCAACTGGCTCGGCGCGCTCGAGACCTGGGCTGCGGAGCAGGCGAAGCATGACTGCTACTTCTTCGTCGCCGACTGGCACGCGCTCTCGACCAATTATCAGGACACGGCGAAGATCCGCGGCCACGTCAGGGAGATGATTATCGACTGGCTCTCGGCCGGTCTGGATCCGGACCGGTCGACGTTGTTCGTGCAATCGCGCATTCCGGAGCATGCCGTGCTCCACGTGATCCTCTCGATGATCACGCCGGTCCCCTGGCTCGAACGGAACCCGACCTATAAGGAAAAACAGGAGGAGTTGAAGGAACGCGACCTGACGACCTACGGTTTTCTCGGTTATCCGGTGCTGCAGGCGGCCGATATTCTGATCTATCAGCCCGATGACGTGCCCGTCGGCGTGGATCAGCTGCCCCATCTGGAGCTGTGCCGGGAGATCGCGCGCCGGTTCAACCATCTCTACGCGAAACCCGTGTTCAAGGAGCCGGCCGCGTTGCTCTCAAAAACGGCGCAGAAAATCCCCGGCACGGACGGCCGCAAGATGAGCAAGAGCTACAACAACGCCATTTATTTGACCGACACTGAAGCGACGGTCCGCGAGAAGTTGAAGACCATGGTCACCGATCCGGCGCGGGTGAAGCGCACCGACAAGGGGAATCCGGATATCTGCCCGGTCTTTTCACTGCACAAAATTCTGTCGCCTCAGCCGGTGATTGAACGGGTCGACCGCGAGTGCCGCACCGCCGCGATCGGCTGCATCGATTGCAAGAAGCTGGTCGCGGATCCGCTGGCGGCCAGACTGACGCCGCTCTGGGAGAAACGCAAGGAGATCGAACGGCATCCGGATCAGGTCGAGGCGATCATCACCCAGGGGTGCGCCAAGGCGCAGACGGTCGCGCGCCAAACGGTGAAGGAAGTCTACGACGTGATTGGGTTGTAATAACGCCTCCGCCTCTCCCGCCACAAGATCTAGCTGGGCGAGGGGTTTTTCACACCATATCTTGAAGAAATCCTTGATTTTACGGCCCCTTGTCATTATAATCGCTTTCAATGACTGGGCATCGGTTGACCGGCGAGGGGTTGACTGGAGAGGCGCCTTCCCTGCCGCCAGACGCCATGCGCGAGGCGGACGCGCTCCCCGACGCGGACGCCTACCATATTGTCCTGGAAAATTTTCAGGGGCCGCTGGATCTGCTGCTTCATTTGATCAAAGAGCAGCAGATGAACATTTATGATATTCCCATCGCACTGATCACCCGGCAATATCTGCAATATCTGGATATCATGACGTCGTTGAACATCAACGTGGCCGGTGAGTTTTTGGTGATGGCGGCCACGTTGATCCACATCAAATCGCGAACCCTCCTGCCGGTGCCGGAGGAGGGCGAGGCGCCGGAGGAGGACGGGGAGGATCCGCGGGAGGAACTGGTCCGCCGTTTAGTCGAATATCAACAGTACAAGGGCGCGGCCGGCGAGCTGGAGCAGCGGGCGGAGTGGTGGCGGTTGCTGGTGCCCCGTCCCGGAGATGAATCGGCGGGGGAAGACGACGGTCTGCTGCTGTCGGATCTGCAGTTGTTCGATCTGGTCTCCGCTTTACAGCGGGTGATCGCGCGGCTGCCCGATCAGACGCCCTTCGTAATCACGTCGGACACCCTGTCGGTGAAGGAACGGATGGCGGCGCTCCTGGACGAACTGGACCTCCGATCGTCGGTCGATTTTTTTGCGCTGTGCGCCGGTGCGCGCAGCCGGTACTTTGTGATCGTGACGTTTCTGGCGGTGTTGGAGTTGATTAAAATGCAATTGATGGTCGTGCAATCGTCCGACGCGGAGCGGCTTCTGCTCGGTCGGGCGGGCGGCCGGGACGGCGGGGAGCGCATTGTTCTCGAGGAGGTGGATGGATGAGTCACAGCGGCGTGGCGGAACTGGAGATTGAAGGCACGACGGATGCGGCCGAACGGGCGGCCGTGGAGGCGATCCTGTTTGCGTCGGTGGAGCCGGTTCCGCTGGAACAGCTCGCGCAGACGGTGGGCGCCGACGAGTCGCGGGTGCGCGCCTGGCTGGAACAGCTTGAGCAGGAGCTGGAGGCGCCCCATCGCGGGTTGCAACTCGTGACCGTGGCGGGCGGCTACCGGCTGGTCACCAAGGGTTCCGTGGCGGAGATCCTGCGGCGCCACCGCCAGATGACGGCGGCGGTGCGGCTGTCCAAGGCGGCCCTGGAAACGCTGGCGATCGTGGCCTACAAACAACCGGCCCTGCGCACGGAAGTGGAGCAGATCCGCGGGGTCGATTGCGCGGGCGTGCTCAAGACCCTCCTCGACCACCGGCTGATCAAAATCGTCGGCCGGCGGGAAATCGTCGGCCGGCCGATCGTCTATGGCACCACGCGCGAGTTTCTGGAGTATTTCGGGTTGAACGATCTGACCGAACTGCCGACGTTGAAGGAATTCGAAGAATTGGCCCGCCAGCCCCAGCCCGATCCGCCCCTGCCGGCGGGGCAGCCGCAGGCCGCCGAAGAAAGTGGTGTGTCCACATCCGCCATCTCCGATGCCGGTGAAGCAGGTTCTCCGGATGCCTCGCAGTGACCGGCCGGCCCGGCGGCGTGCCGGCGCTCCTCTGACCCACACAGCCGCCTCCACGACGACTCCTTCCGCCGTCCGACCGGCGGCTTCAGGCGGGTTGAAGGCGATGGCCGATCAACAATTTGATCGGGCGGCGGAGTTGATCGGGTTGAGCCGCGAGCTGCGCGACCTGCTCACGACCTCCTACCGGGAAGTGCAGGTCCGCATTCCCGTGCGCATGGACGACGGCGCCCTGCGCGTGTTTGTCGGCTACCGGGTTCAGCACAATCAGGCCCGCGGGCCGATGAAGGGCGGCATCCGGTATCACCCCGACGTCGATCTGGACGAGGTGCGGGGGCTGGCGGCGTTGATGACGTGGAAGACCGCGCTGGTCGATCTGCCGTTCGGCGGGGCGAAGGGCGGGGTGACCTGCGATCCGAAGACCCTGTCCGCGGCGGAACTGGAACGGCTGACGCGCGGGTTCACCGCGATGATCGACCGGCTGATCGGCCCGTTCGAAGACATTCCCGCGCCGGACGTCAACACCAACGCCCAGGTGATGGCCTGGCTGATGGACGAATACAGCCGGCGGCACGGCCATACGCCGGCGGTCGTCACGGGGAAACCGCTCGAATTGGAGGGACTGCCCGGGCGCGATGCCGCCACCGGCCGTGGCTGCGTCGACATCATCCGGGCTGCGGCGAAGGATATGGGCATTCCCTGGCCCGGCGCGACGGCGGTCATCCAGGGCTTCGGCAACGTGGGCCATTGGGCGGCGCAGCTCCTGGCGGCCGAGGGCGCCAAGGTCATTGCCGTCAGCGACAGCCGGTCCGGCTATCTGAACCGGGACGGCCTCGATATCACCAAGCTGATCCAGCACCGCAAGCGGGTCGGCTCGTTCGAGGGATTGACCGGTGTCGAGCGGATCTCAAACGAGGAGTTGCTGGCGTTGCCGTGTGATTTACTAATTCCGGCCGCGATTGAGGGGGTGATTCACGAGGGGAACGCCGACCGGGTGCGCGCCCGCGTGATCGTCGAGGCCGCCAACGGGCCGGTGACGCTTGAGGCCGACGAATTGCTGGCGGGGCGCAACGTCCCCGTGCTGCCCGACATCCTGGTCAACGCGGGCGGCGTCACGGCCTCCTATTTCGAGTGGGTGCAGAATCTCCAGCGGCAATCGTGGGAAGAGGAGCGCGTCAATCAGGAGCTGGAGCGGATTCTGGCGAAGAGCTATCGAAAAGTCTGGGCGGCCGCCCAGGCGAGACGGGTCAGTCTGCGCACGGCGGCGTATTGCGTGGCGATTGACAAGGTGGTGACGGCCACGAAGTTGCGCGGTCTGGGCTGAGCAGGCCGCTGAAAAAGTCTATTGTAGGGGCTCGCGTCGCCCCCTCCCGAACGGGGACAGATTTCAAATCTGTCCCCCTGTTGGGAGCCTCCCCCTCACGCTCGCGTTGCTCGCTGGGTAGATGCCTTGGGCATCTATCTGCTGCGTTCTCCCGGTCTATTGTAATAACGCCGGGGCAATGGCTGCGCCGCAATGGGTGCCCCGTCGGAATCCTCATCCGACCACCGCTCTGCGAGATGGTCGGGCTCCGGGTTCCTCGCTCCCTGCGGCCTCCGGGTACCCGCGTGAGCGGGTGGTGGAGCTGTTTGATCGGCCTGCTACTCTTGGATGTTCTGAGGATGAGCTGACGAGGAGTCGGAACCCGATTCCTCCAGAAAAACCCCCATTCGACGGAACTTCCGGTAGCGCTGGTCCACGATGTCATCGACCGGCGAGCCTTCGAGTTTTTCCAATTGATGCGCCACGGCCTGTTTGACCGCATCGATCATCTTCGGCGCGTCGCGGTGCGCGCCGCCCAGCGGCTCTGACACGACCTCGTCGATCACGCCCAGGCGCAGCAGGTCGGGCGCCGTCATTTTCATGGCGTCGGCCGCCTCCTTGGCCTTGGCGCTGTCATTCCACAAAATCGCCGCGCAGCCTTCGGGCGAAATGACCGAATAGACGGCGTGCTCAAGCATCAGGACGCGGTCGCCGACGCCCAGCGCCAGCGCGCCGCCGCTGCCGCCTTCCCCGATGACCACCGTGATGATCGGCGTCCGCAGACTGGACATGACGAGCAGATTGCGCGCGATCGCCTCCGACTGGCCCCGCTCCTCGGCGCCGACGCCGGGATAGGCGCCGGGTGTGTCGATGAAGGTAAGAATGGGGTGGTGGAACTGCTCGGCGAGCTGCATCAGCCGGAGCGCCTTGCGGTAGCCTTCCGGGTGGGGCATGCCGAAATTGCGCTGGACCCGTTCCTTGACCGTCTTGCCCTTGTGATGGCCGATGACCATCACCGCCTGTTGATCGAACCAGCCGATGCCGCCGAGAATCGCCGGGTCGTCGCCGTAGAGGCGGTCGCCGTGCAATTCGGTGAAATCGCGGAGCAGGCCGGTGATGTAGTCGGCCGTGCCGGGGCGGTCCTGATGGCGGGCGATCAGCGTGCGCTGCCAGGGCGTCAGGCGGTGGTAGATTTCCTGCTGCAGCTGGTAGATTTTCTTCTGCAGCCGCTTGACCTCCTCGGCCGCCTTGGTGTCGTGACGCGATTGGTCCTTCAGGTTGTGGATCCGCTGGTCCAGTTCGGCCAGCGGCTGCTCGAACTCAAGATAATTGCTCATGTCAGGACCGCCGCCTGAACGGTGAGGGCGCCGGCGCCGCACAGCGCTTCGATGTCCGCCTGCAGGGCCGGCGTCGGCGTAACCCAATACTGCCGGTCCACCAGGATCGTGGCCTCCTGTTGCCCCGGGTGGCGCAGGGTCACGGCCACGGGGCAGGGGCCCTGATGGCGGGCCAGCACCGCGCGCAGCTGCACCAGCTGATCGACGGACAGCGCCGACGGCCCGAGGGTGATCCGCATTTGTCTGTTCACGCGCGCCTGCACCTCGCTCAGGGATTGCAGCCGCGTGGCCTTCAGTTTGCACCCCTGATCATTCCGGTCGACCGTGCCGGCGATGATGACCGGCTGGTCGCTGTCGAGCACGGCGGCGGATGATTTGAACAACTCGGGAAAGATGATCGTCTCGATCGTGTCCGTCAGATCCTCCACCCGGGCGTAGGCCATCCGGTCGCCGCGCCGCGTCGTCGTGATTTTCCGGGACATCACCAGCCCCGCAATGGTCACCTCTGCGCCGTCCTCCTGGTCCGAGAGCGCCTGGATCGGCGTGATCGAGAGGCGCGACAGCGTCTCCTGGACGCGCTCCAGCGGATGGCCGGTGATGTAAAAACCGAGCGCCTCCTTCTCATGCCGCAGGCGCGTCGCCTCGTCCCATTCGGTCATCGAATTGGGCGGATTGGCGCCCTCGTTGAGCGGATCGATCGGGACCGCCTTGCCGGAGCCGTTCGCCGGCGCGCCGCCTCCGCTCACCTCGATCGATTCCGTCATCTCGCCGAAGAGCCCGCCCTGGCCCGCGCTCGCCTCTTCCTGGAGACGGGCGCCTTCCTCAACGGCCTGATCGAGCTGGCGGATCAGGCGCGAGCGGGAGGGCTCGATCGAGTCGAACGTGCCGGCCTTGATGAGCGATTCGATCACGCGGCGGTTGACCTTGCGCAGATCGACCCGCTGGCAAAACTGCACCAGCGAGGCGAACGGTTCCTTTGCGATGCCACCCGTGGCCTCGCGCACGGCGCGGATCGAGTCGATGGCCGCTTCGCCGACGTTTTTGATGGCGGCCAGGCCGAACCGGATGCCCTCGGGCACGATGGTGAAGTCCCGCTCGCTGTCGTTCACGTCCGGCGGCAGGATCCGGATGTTCAGCCGGCGGCATTCGGCCAGATAGGCGACGATCTTGTCCTCGTTGCCGATTTCACTGGTGAGCACCGCCGCCATGAACTCCACCGGATGGTGCACTTTGAAGTAGGCGGTCAGATAGGTGATCAACGCGTAGGCCGCGGAGTGCGACTTGTTGAAGCCGTAGCCGGCGAAGTAGGCCATCAGATCGAAGAGTTTCTCCGCCTTGGTCTTGGTGATGCCCTTCGCCTTGGCGCCGTCGACGAAGCGCGTCCGCTGCTTGTCCATCTCCTCCGGTTTCTTTTTGCCCATGGCGCGGCGCAAGAGGTCGGCCTGGCCGAGGGTGAAGCCGGCGATCTCGGCGGCGATCCGCATCACCTGTTCCTGATAGACGATGACGCCGTAGGTCTCCTCCAGGATGGGACGCAGCTGGGGCAGTTCGTAGCTGACCGTTTTGCCCCGCTTCCGCTTGATGAAATCGTCCACCATGCCGCTGCCGATGGGGCCCGGCCGGTAGAGCGCGAGGATGGCGATCAGATCTTCGAACCGCTCCGGCGCCATCTTGGTGAGCAGATCGCGCATGCCGCGGCTTTCCAGCTGGAAGATCGCCGTCGTCTGGCCGGTCGACAGCGCGCGATAGACCTCGACGTCGTCGAGCGCAATCTGCGGGAGCGCCAATGGGTCGTCCGCCGGCCGCTTGAGGTTGACCAGGCGGACCGCATGGTCGAGCAGGGTGAGCGTCCGCAGGCCGAGAAAATCAAATTTGACCAAGCCGACCGCTTCCAGATCGTCCTTTGCGTATTGGGTGACGACTTCGCCGTTGCTTCCGCGGAACAGGGGGACGTAATCGGTCAGCGGCTCGCCGGAGATGACGACGCCGGCCGCGTGCGTCGACGCGTGGCGCACCTGCCCCTCGAGCGCCTTGGCGAAGTCGACGACCTCCTTCAGTTTCGGCGAGGCGGTCATCGTCTCGGTCAGCCGCGGCTCGGCCTTGATCGCTTCGTCCAGCGTGATGTTGAGCGTGTTGGGCACCAGCTTGGCTAAACGGTCGACCTCGCCGTAGGGGAGCTCCAGCACGCGCCCCACGTCCCGGATGGCCGCTTTCGCCATCATGGTGCCGAAGGTGATGATCTGGCAGACGTGATCGGAGCCGTATTTTTCCGTGACGTAGTTGATGATCTCGCCGCGGCGGTCCATGCAGAAATCGAGGTCGATGTCGGGCTGGGTGACCCGTTCGGGATTGAGGAAACGCTCGAAGATCAGGTCGTAGGCGAGCGGATCGAGGCCGGTGATCTGCAGCGCGTAGGCGACGAGGCTGCCGGCCGCCGAGCCGCGGCCGGGACCGACGGGAATGCGGCGCGAGCGGGCGAAGCGGATGATGTCCCAGACGATCAGAAAGTAACCGGCGTAGCCCATCGCGCCGATCATCGCCAGCTCTTCCTTGAGCCGGTCCCAGTAGCGCGACTCGGGGATGCGGCTCTCCCGGTGCTGCTTGAGCCGTTCCCGGAGTCCCTCCCGGGCCAGTTCGGCCAGGTAGGTTTCCTTGGTCGAGCCGGGCGGGACCTGGTAATCGGGCAGGTGCAGTTGATGCAGCGGCAGTTGAATGTCGCACTGGTCGGCGATCTGCTGCGTGATGGAGAGCGAGGCGGGCAACTCCCCGAACGTCGTGAGCATTTCGTCGGCCGACTTGAAGTAGAGTTCCGTCGTTTGGAACCGCATGCGCTCCGCGGTGTTCTGCGTTTTGCCGGTCTGCAGGCAGAGGAGAATGTCGTGGGCGCGGTGATCGTGCTGGTGCAGGTAGTGGCAGTCGTTCGTCGCCGCGGTCTTCAGGCCCGTCCGCCGGCTCATCTCCAGCAACTGGCGGTTCATGCGGGTCTGCGCCTCCAGCCCGTTGGCCTGGAGTTCCAGATAGAAGCGGTCCCGGCCGAAGATGGAGGCATACTGGTCGGCGGCCGCGTCGGCTTCCGCCTCCTTGCCGTCGGCCAGAAAGCTGGGGACCTCGCCGCGCAGGCAGGCGCTCAATCCGATCAACCCCTCGGCGTGCGCCGCCAGCAATTCCTTGTCGATCCGGGGCTTGTAGTAAAAGCCCTCCAGATGCGCGGCGCTGACCAGCTTGAGGAGGTTGGTGTAGCCGGTGTAATTCGTCGCCAGGAGGATCAGATGATACGACCCGTTATGGACGCCGAAATTTTCACGGTCCAGACGGGAGCGGGGGGCCATGTAGGCTTCCACGCCGATAATCGGTTTGATGCCGGCTTTTTTGGCTTCCTGATAAAACTGCACCGCCCCGAAGAGATTGCCATGGTCGGTCAGGGCGAGGGCGTTCATCCCGTGGTCGCCGGCCCGGGCGACCAGATCGTCGATGCGGTTGGCGCCATCCAGCAGACTGTACTGGCTGTGGACGTGAAGATGAACGAAGGGTGGTTTGGTCATGCCGGGTTGACCATCTGGGGTCGACCCATTGTAGCGGGCAGCCCCCAAAAGGTCAAGATTGTAACGGTATTGGGTAGTGGGTCAGTTTCACCGTGACCGGTCTCAAAAATAGGGACACGGCCCAATTTCCTCATGCGGCGCGCGGCGATCAACGAAATTGGGACGTGTCCCCATTTTTGCCACGGGTGAATCCATGAAACTGACCCACTACCACGGTGTTCTAGAGGCGACTCGCCGGTCGCCCTACCGCTTGATCTGTACCAAACCGGGTCTGCGGTCGAGTTGGATCGTGGTGTGATGGATGTTGAACCGGTCGCCCAGCAGGTGCGTCATGGCCGTCAGGATCGCGGCGTCGTCGACCTCCTCGCCGATGACGCCGTGCATGGTGAGCGCGTGCACGCCGGACCGCAGACACCAGACATGCAGATCATGCACCTCCTGCAGTCCCTGCACCCCGCCCAACGCCGTCATGATGGCGCCCAGGTCGATTTCCTTGGGCGTGCCCTCCATCAAGACGTCGATCGACTCCTTCATGACGCCCCAACTGGTGACCAGGATCAGGCCGCCGATCAGAAAGCTGACCAGGGGATCGGCGGATGTCCACCCGGTCGACCAGATGATGAGGCCGGCGGTCAGCGCGCCGACCGAACCCAGGGTATCACCCAGGAGATGCAGCATCGCCGTTCTGGTGTTCAGTGTGTGCTGGGGCATGGACGAGAGGAAGAAGTAGCTGGCGAGGTTGGCGCCGAGCCCCAGGGCGGCGATGACGGTCATCCCGGTGCCATGAATCGGGACCGGGGCAAGGAGCCGTTGATAGGCCTCATGCCAGATCAGGCCGGCGATCAGCCACAGTAACAAGCCGTTAAAGAGGGCGGCGAGGATTTCGGCCCGGTGGTAGCCATACGTCTTGGCATGCGTCGCCGGTCGTCCAACGAGCCACATGGCGACCAGCGAAAGACTCAGGGCGCCGACATCCCCGAGGAGGTGGCTGGCATCGGCCAGCAGCGCGAGGCTCCCGGTGATCCATCCGCCAACGGCCTCGATCAGTAAAAATGCAAACGTGATCGCCAGCACGATGCTGAACCGCCGGCGGTGCTCGGTATTGACCGCGTGGGCCCCGTGATGATGGCGAGTCGCAGGCATACAATATGTTCATTATAGGCCCTTTTGCGATCTCCGGCAACGGATTGAAACGCAGGGGTAGTGGGCCAGTTTGGCAAAAATAGGGGCAAAAATGGGGACACGTCCCAATTTCCTCATGCTGCGTGCTGCAACTAACGAAATTGGGACGTGTCCCTATTTTTGAGACCGGTCACGGTGAAACTGACCCACTACCGAATCAGGGGGAGATTGGCTGCATGTCGCGCGCCTGTGCGCGACCACGGATCAGGCTTGTTTTTCCAAAATGGTTTGTTATACTCCTGCTGCCCCGGAGGGCGCGAGCCCCTTATAATAAAATGACCACCGAGCATCGCAAACAAAAAAGTCTGTGGCAGCTGTGGCGGCGGCGCACCACGTGGCGGACCGTGGTGGTGTGGGCCGCCTTTGCGGTGCTGGTGTGGCTGGCCCGTCCGTCCGTGCCGTCATTCATGATCGGCCTGGTCTTGATTGTGCTGGGGGAGTATGTCCGTCTGTGGGCGGCCGGTCATCTGCAAAAAAACGAAGCGCTCACGACCACGGGTCCCTACGCCTATGTGAAAAATCCGCTCTACGTGGGATCGCTCCTGATCATGCTGGGGTTCGGCATCATGGCGAACAACTACTGGTTGCTGGCGGTCGGCCTGGTGGTGTTTGCGGTCTATTACGCGCCGTACAAGAAACGGCGTGAAGGCGATCGACTCCGGGAGCGGTTCGGTCAACGGTGGGTGGACTATGACGCCGCCGTGCCCGATTATCTGCCCTCCCTGACACCCTATCCGAAACGGGGGGCGGAGCGGTGGCGTTCCCGGCTGGTCTCGGACAACAGTGAATACGGCATGGCGGCGGCCGTGGCGGTGGGCGTGGTGGTGGTGGGATTACGGTGGTGGGTGTTGCCCTCCTGACGCGGACCGAGTTGGGCGATTCTCCACACGAATTGTTGCGCGCCGGCCGGTACTGGCAGCCCGATCTGTTTCTCGTCTCACGGCAGGGCCGCCGGTATGTCGTGAAAGATTATCGGGCCCGGCCGCCGATGTATCGCTGGACCGCCGGGATCCTGTCCACCTGGCGGGAGGCGAAGAACTACCGGCGCCTGGCGGGACTGCCGGGGATTCCGGCGTTCGGAGGCCGGATCGATCGCTATGCCCTGGCGGTGGAATTCATCCCGGGCCGCAATGCCGACCGCTTTCAGAAGGGAGAGTTGTCCCCGGCGTTTTTTTCGGAATTGCGGACGATCATTCAAGGCGTGCATGATCGCGGCGTGGTGCTGGGGGATCTCCGCAACAGCAAAAATATCATGGTGACGGAGCAGGGCCGGCCGGTCCTGATCGATTTTTCGACGGGGTTCGGCCGGGGCGGCTGGTGGAACCCGCTGCAGCGGTGGTTGTACCGGATTTTTGAACAGGATGATTTCCTGGGCGTCGCCAAGTTGAAACGGCGGTACGCGCCGGAGCTGATGACGGAGGAGGAGCGGCGGGGGCTGGAGGAGGGGTTGCCGTTGGAAGGGCCGGCCCACGCGCTGCGGGATGGTTTCAAAGCCGTGGTCAAACGGGTGGTCGGTGCCGGTCAACAGGGGAAGAAGCGGATTAAGGGGTAGTAGAAAAAAAGCGGATGAGAGAGGCAACGGCGGATGAAGGGACCGAAGCGTACGGCGATGGGGAGCACCCGGAGTGAGCGATGAACGCATCAGCTGACGATCGACCGCGGAAGATCACGCGCGCGTTGTTGAGCGTGTCGAACAAGGAGGGGCTGGCCGCATTCGCCAGGACGCTGTCGGAGTGGGGCGTGGAATTGATCTCCACCGGCGGCACGGCGAAGCTGCTGCGCGAGCAGGGGTTGGCGGTGCGCGACGTCGCCGAGGTGACCGGCTCGCCGGAAATGTTCGACGGACGGGTCAAAACGCTTCACCCGAAAATCCACGGCGGCCTGCTGGCGCTGCGCGACAATCCCGCGCACCAGCGGCAGATGCAGGAGCAGGCGATCGCTCCGATCGACCTGGTGGTCGTCAATCTCTACCCATTCGAAGAGACGCTGCGCACGCCCGGCGCCACGCCGGAGGAGATCATCGAGCAGATCGACATCGGCGGGCCGTCGATGGTCCGTTCGGCCGCCAAAAACCACTGGGACGTCGCCGTCGTGGTCGAACCGGCCGATTACGACGCGCTGCGGCGGGAGTTGGCCGAGCTGAAGGGCGCGCTGCGCCTGTCGACACGGCGGCGTCTGGCGGGCAAGGCCTTTGCCCACACGGCCCGCTATGACGGGATCATCGCCCGCTACTTCGACCGCCTCGACGGGGACGAAGGGACGCATTTCCCCCAGCGACTCCATCTGGAGTTTGACAAAGTGCAGTCGCTCCGGTATGGCGAGAATCCGCATCAACTGGCCGCGTTTTACCGTGAGATCGGCGCGACCGAGCCCTCGGTGGCCCGCGCGCGGCAGCTGCAGGGCAAGGAGTTGTCGTTCAACAACCTGCTGGACGCCAACGCCGCGCTGGAGCTGGTGAAGGAATTTTCCGGAACGGCGACGGTCATCATCAAGCACAACAACCCCTGCGGCGTCGCCATGGACGACCGGCTGGTGGAGAGCTACCGCAAGGCCCGGGCGACCGATCCGGTCTCCGCGTTCGGCGGGGTGATCGCGTTCAATGAGACGGTCGATGACGCGACGGCGAAGGAGCTGGCGTCCACGTTTGTGGAGGTGGTGATTGCGCCTGATTATTCCGACGGGGCGCTGGCCGCGCTGAAGGCCAAGTCGGCGGTGCGGTTGCTGGCGGTCGGACCGCTCGGCGGCGTGGCCGGGGCCGTTCCCTCCTGGCTCGATTTCAAACGGATCGTCGGCGGGCTGCTCCTGCAGGAGCGCGACCTGGGCCGGCTTGAAGACGTGACGAAACTCACGGTGGCCACCACGCGCCGCCCCACGACGGAAGAATACGGGGCGATGGCGTTTGCGTGGATCGTGGCCAAGCACGTGAAATCGAATGCGATCATCTACGCCAAACCCGGTCGGACGATCGGCATCTCGCGACGGGATCGATGAAGCGGCCAAGCAGGGGATCACGGCGATCATCCAGCCCGGCGGTTCGATCCGCGATGAAGAGGTGATCGCCGCAGCCAACGAGCACGGCCTGGCCATGGTGTTGACCGGCATGCGCCACTTCCGCCACTGATGCGGCAGCCTCCAACCATCTTGGTCGTCGGCGGAGGCGGGCGGGAGCATGCGCTCGTCTGGGCGCTGGCCGGAAGCCCCCGGCGGCCGGTTATCATCAGCGCGCCGGGCAATCCCGGTATCGCCGACCTGGCCCGGTGCGTGCCGGTGCAGGCGGATGACATCGAGGGACTGGTTCGCCTGGTCCAATCCGAACGGATTGATCTGACCGTGGTCGGTCCTGAAAAACCGCTGGCGCTGGGACTGGCCGACCGGCTGCGGGCGCTCGGCCATCCCGTGGTGGGACCGTCGGCCGCCGCGGCCCAGATCGAAAGCAGCAAACAGTTTGCCAAGGAGCTGATGACCCGGGCGAAGATTCCGACGGCGTCGGCCGCGATCTTTGAGGCCGCCGGTCCCGCGATCAAGTATGTGAAAAGCCGGCCGATGCCCGTCGTCATCAAGGCGGATGGGCTGGCGCAGGGGAAGGGCGTGGTGATCGCCCGGTCGCCGCAGGAGGCGATCCGCGCGATTGAACAGTTTATGACCGCCGGCGTGCTGGGGGAGGCGGGGCATCGTATCCTGATCGAACAGTTCCTCGTCGGTGACGAGATCACCTGCATGGCCGTCACCGATGGTCTGACGATCGTGCCGCTTCTCCCTGCGCAGGATCACAAACAATTGCTTGACGGGGGCCGGGGGCCGAACACGGGCGGGATGGGCGCCTATGCGCCGGTGCCGTTTGCGCCGCCGGCGTTGATGGCGCGGGTGGAACGGGAGGTGTTTCAGCCGTTGCTGGCGGAACTGAACCACATGGGCATCGACTATCAGGGGATTATTTACGCCGGATTGATGCTCTGCCGGGACGGCCCCTATGTGCTCGAGTTCAATTGCCGGTTGGGCGATCCGGAGGCGCAGGCCGTGCTGCCGCTGCTGGCCGGCGATGTGGTCGACTTGTGCGACGCGGTGGCGCACGGCCGGTTGCAGACGTCGGACGTCCGGTGGCGAAACGAGAGTGGTGTGTGCATCGTCCTGGCGTCCGAGGGCTATCCCGATGCGCCGGTGACGGGCCGTCCGGTGACGGGGCTGGCCGAGGCGAATGCGATCGAAGGGGTCCAAGTATTCCATGCCGGAACGGCCACGGTGACGGGACGGGTGGTGACCAACGGCGGCCGGGTCTTCGGCGTGGCGGCTCAGGCGCCGACGCTTCAGGCCGCGCTCGATCGGGCCTATCGGGCGGCCGACCTGGTCCGGTTTGAAGGGAAGCAGTTTCGGCGTGACATCGGTGCACGGGCGATCCGTTCGCATACAACGCTCACTTAAGTCAGGGGGAGATGCGCTTCGACTCGGCCATGGCCGTGGGCCATGTTGCCGGCTCAGATTCCGCCTTCGCGAGCAGAGCTCGCGAAGCTTCATTCAGCTCCCCCTGACAACCCCCATCGCCATACGCTGTGTATACCCGATGGGGATGATCAAGGGGAGAGCCGGTTAAAAGGAGGCTATGTGAAAGTGCAGGAAATCCTTCAAGCGCGCGACGACAACGAGATTTTGAAGGCGCTTCAGAGCTTAAAGTAGTCTTTCCGCTTGCGCCAGATGGCCGCTTGCTCGCACGTCAGCGATGGGGGTTGTCAG
>JACQCE010000001.1 GCA_016201765.1 Nitrospirota bacterium | reverse complement strand
CGGGGTCATAATGCGCCGTATGAATGGTGTCATTCATACTGCCCGAGTTGTCGAAAATGATCAGCACGTTGGGCTTGATCTCGGCATTGCTCGATCCGTAAATTTCGGTGTCGTCTGCGGAGCCGACGGCGGGCCAGGCCAGCCAGGCCGCCATAAGGAGAAGAGCCGCGATGCGCGTCATCCGTGTCCGGTTGTCCATGGCGTATCCTCCTGTCGCTGCCGGCGTCTAGTTCCCGCTGGGAACCAGCTCCGCCTTGATCACAATCTGACGACTCTGGGAGTTGAGATTCCCACTGCCCAGTGAAGTCACCTTGTAATAATTTGCATGAACCTGGCCGTTGATCGTCACATCATTTCCCGTATTATCCGGGGCTGCCTGGTTGGAGGCCAGCAATTCCACCGTTCCGCTGGCCGAGGCCCCGTTGACCGTCAAATCCACGCCGCCGACCGGGAAATTCGGCGTGGTCAGCGTCGTGGGATTGGTCAGGGCAAAATATTGCTTGTCCCTCAGGACATAGGTCATCCCGCCGTCGGCCGCGTAGTAGGCTTCCTTTGACAGGCGATAATTGCCGGAGAGCGATAATTCCGTCGTGGAGGTCAGCATGGCGATGATGCCCAGGAAGGTCAGGACCAGCATGATCACGAGGCTCATGACCAGGGCCGCGCCCCGTTCCTGGCCCAAGACCCCAGGCATCGTCCGTCGTCTCCGTGATCTGTGCGTGGTCATAACCGCTCCCTCACGTCGAGGTTTGAATGGCCAGATTCTTCACCCTGACCAGGGTGGTCAATTGCCTGGCAAGGGGATTGCCGAAACTGTCTCTTGAGGCCTGCCTGGTCGTCTGCGCCGTCAGCGTGACCCGGACAGTGAGAATGTTCGCCAGATCGCCCGATGCGCTGGGATCATCCACCTCGGTGCCGTTGGCCAGGACATAACGAAACTGCAGGTTCTGGATTTGATTGGTCAACACCTCCGGCGTTGCGTCGACCGTTCGTGTCAGGCTCGTGCCAGCCAGACTGTAGCTGATGACATTGATGCTGCTGACCACCAGATCGCCCAGTTTCACGGTCGTGGGAATCGTGCCATTGGCAAACGTAAGTGTCTTGGCGCCTGCATTGACCGCGACGATCGTTCCCGTCACCAGCGCCTGCTGTGACACGGTGTTCAGAATCGTGACGGACTGGGTCGCCGCAAAGCCGGTGACATCCGCCACGGTGATGGTCGTGGTCGTGGTGGGCGTGAGCGTCAGGTACGTCGTGGGACCCTGCGCCACGTTCATGGTGAGCGAATCGGGGTTCCCGTTCGTCGTGGCCGAAATCGCCAGCGTCCCCGATCCGGCAGGAATGCCATAACCGGCCGATCGAAGGTCCTGCTCGATCAGGCTCAGGCTGTTCCGAACCGCCTGCTGCGCGTCAGAAACGTCCTCCTGCACCACGTACGTTTTCCGCTGGGTCACAAAGACGCCCTGAATGAAAATCATCACAAAGCTCATCAACAGCAGGGCGATCATCATTTCGATCAGGGTCAGCCCCCGTCGTCCCTCTGCGCGGCTCATGCCTGTTTCGACCCGGCGGTCCATCTCAGTTTTTCCCCACTCTGGTGGCCATGGTCAGCGTGTGCGCGATGCCGTCGTTCCAGGTCATGTTATAGGTGATGAGTTTCACGTCCGCAGTCGGGTCATTGTCCGCCACGGTGTAGGTCCGGCTATATGTCATTCCGTGGGCATTGGGAACCACTGTGACATCGACGCCATTGAGCATGACGATATCGGCATCGGCATGAGCTCCAGCCGTCAGCGCGGCGTCGGTGATCGTGTCGGTGTACGTCAAGCCTCTCAGCTCCTCCAGCCGTTGTTCCATCAGCGACACGGCGACCGATTGCCTGAATCCGATGCCGGTACTGCGGATGGAGGTCGTCTGCACGCCGGAGAGCATGACCAGGGCGGCCCCCAGGATCAGCAGCATGATCGTCACTTCCAGCAGCGTGAAGCCTCCCTGTCCGGCCATCCCGGTGTTCCGGCCTCGTCTCTGTCTGTGCGCCTGCGTCTTCATCTCATTCCTCATCGTCAACAACCCGTATCGCCGGCCGACACCACGTAGACCCTGCCCATCCGGCAGACATTCACCTGGATCTGCTCGCCGGTGGCGTTGGACCGAAGCGTGGCCGTGAGAGGGAAATTCACCGTCGTCGGAATGGTCACCAATCCATTGGTGCCGAATTGCACGATCGGCCGATCTGCACTCGACGTATCTTGAACGGAAACCAGATCGAGAGCGCCGTGCCCGATGGTGTTCGATTCATTCAACGCTCGTTGGGTTTGCTGCACGGTGCCATGCACCCCGCCCGGGTTCAGATTGCACGGACATTTCTCGATCTGATACGTGGAATTCAACGGGTCAAAAAACAGTTGATAAGCCGTATTTTCCTTGACCGCCAGTCCCTGGGCCAGCCGAAGGTCGGCCAGAAGATTTCTGCCGGCTCCCGTCAGACTGTAATGAGCGAAGCTGGTGCGAAAGGTCGGAATCGCCAGGGCCGTCACCACCGCCGCGATACCAACCGTGATGGCAACTTCCATGAGCGTAAATCCCTTTTTATCCGATCGTCGTTGTTTCATGGTTTCTCTGTCCTCTGCCTGAATGGGGTGCAACTTGAGTGCCAGACGGCGACGCAGCAACAATCATTGAAATAATATGTATTCTCAAATAGTTATGTAATTTCACCCCTCATCAACCAGCGATGTGGGAGATTTAAAAAGGGGTAGCCATTTTCACAGCTATGGAAGCGGGTACACAGACCGTGCCCACAATACGGGGGGGAGGGCGCAACAAGGGGGGGAACATGTAATAAGAGGAAACGAGCGGGGACTAGCGGCGGTCGGAGTCGTGTAATGAGGTCGCCAGCAAAACCGCCTCGGCGACTTCTCGCATGCTCTTGCGGCTGTTCATGCTCTGGCGCTGCAGCAATTGAAACGCCAGCTCTTCAGAAATCCCCCGCTGGCGCATCAACATCCCCTTGGCCCGCTCAACCAGCTTGCGGCTCTCGAGGGCCTCCTGCATGGCGAGCGAACGCTCCATCAGCCGGGTATGTTCGATCGCCACGGCGGCCTGATTGGCCACGGCCGACAAAACTTGAATCTCTTCGGGCGCAAAGGGATGCGGCTGGGAGGTGTAACTGTTGATGACGCCAATGACGCGATCCTTCATCATCATCGGCACGGAGAGCAGCGAGCACAGCCCCTCTTTCCTGGCGACGTCAGGATACATGTAGCCGGGCTCCCGGGTCACGTCCAGGACGGCAAGCGGCCGGCGCTCCTTGACGGCCCGGCCGCTGATGCTCTCGCCGATGCGAAGCGGCGGCTTGTTGCGATAGGCGTCGCTGAGGCTCTGGGTCGCCTTGATCGACAGCTGCTGGCGGTCGTCATCGACCAGCATGATCGCGCAGATGGCGGAGCCCATCACCTGCGCCGTCATGGTCACGATCAGTTGAAGAATTTCCTCGAGATAGCGGTTTGACGCGATCGTCTGGCTGACCTGGGAGAGCATCTCAACCTGCCTGGCCTTTTCCTTCATCGAGGCGAACAACCGGGCGTTCTCGATCGCAGCGCCTGCGTGGCGGGCGATCGTCTCGATCAGCGCCACCTCATCGGGCGTGTGCTGGTGCGGCCGCTTGTGCTGGACATTGATGACGCCGACCACGCGCCCGTGATGGATCATGGGCGTCGACAAAAAGGCCTGATACCGGTCTTCGGGAAGGTTGTGAAAAAACTTGAACCTGGGGTCGTCGCTGGCATGACGGGCGATCTTCACGGGGGTCCGCTCCTTGGCCACCCAGCCGGTGATGCCCTCTCCCATTTCCAGGGTGATGCGGCCGATCAATTTCGGATGGCGGTTTTTCGACGCCCGGAGCACCAGCTCCCCTTTCGCGCTGTCCAGCAGATAGAGGAGGCAGGCGTCCGCGCGGGTCACGTCCGCCACCATGTCCGCCAGATGGCGGAGAATCGCATCCAGATCGAGCGTGCTGCTGACGGTTTCGCTCAACCGGTGAAGCAGTTCGACCTCTCCGATCTTGCGGCGAAGCTGCTGTTTCAGGTTGAGGTGTGCCGGCATGGGTGGCGACGACGTTGGTTCAATGCGGAAAGATAGCACAGAACAAAAGCTGATAGCTAGCGCAGCACCCGGTCGGTAGTGGGTCAGTTTGATGACGGCAACCCATGGCAAAAATGGGGATACGTCCTAATTTCGTTGGTTACCGCACGTAGAACGGAGAAATTAGGACGTGTCCCTATTTTTGCGCCATATTGCGGTGAAACTGGCCCACTACCCAGGCCGGTCGGCGGCAAACGCCGTCAGTGCCCTCCGGACTTCTGCGGTATCGACCGCCCTGACCACCACGGCGCCTACACGCCGGGGCAGCACAAAATGCAACCGGCCGCCCCTGACTTTCTTGTCATGAGCCATGGATGACATCAACCCGCTCGTGGAAATCCCCTGGGGAAGCCGCGCGGGAAGCCCGATCCGGCGCAACAACCCATCCTGGCGCTCCACCAAGTTCCATCCGCACAACCCAAGCCGCACGCCCAGCCGGGCCGCGAAAGCCATGCCGATGGCAATCGCCTCCCCGTGGTGAACGCGGCGGTATCCCGTCACCGTCTCCACGGCATGACCCAGGGTGTGGCCGTAATTGAGGATCCGCCGAAGCCCCCCTTCCCGCTCATCACGACCGACCACATCGGCTTTGATGGCGGCGGAACGCACCACGATCCGCTCCAACGCCGCCAGGTCGCAGGCCAGCAACCGCGGGGCATGGCGCTCCAGATACTGAAACAATGCCGGATCGGCAATGACGCCGTATTTCACCACCTCGGCCAGACCCCCGACCAGATCGCGCGTGGGCAGCGTTCGAAGCACAGCCACATCGGCCAGCACAAGCGCCGGCTGGTGGAAGGTGCCAATCAAATTTTTCCCGTTCGGATGATTGACGGCGGTTTTCCCGCCGATGCTGGCATCCACCTGGGCCACAAGCGTGGTGGGCACCTGGACGACGCGCACCCCGCGCAGATAGGTCGAAGCGGCAAAACCGGCCAGATCCCCGATGACGCCCCCCCCCAGCGCAATCACCGTGACATCACGGTCGCACCTGGCCTCGACCAGGCGGTCATACAGATACGAGAGCCACCGGAGCGATTTGGCTCGTTCGCCATCCGGAACGGTCACCACACGGGCTTCAAATCCCGACGCATTGAGCGAGGCAAGAATCGCGCGGCCGTACCGTCGATACACGGGCGGCGCCGATACGATCACGATCCGTCGAACCGCAGCCAATGACTTCAACAGCCGCCCCAGCCGGGGCAGGCAGTGACGCCCAATGACGATCGGGTAGGCGCGGTCGGACAATCGGACGGAAAGAGTAGGCAAGGCTTATGGACGTCGGCGGTGCATCACCGGACAATCAGCGTACTGATCGGCGGCATCCCATGACACACCGGAGTGGGGCCGGCCGGCCGGCACACCCCGTGGCAGTCATCAGGAACACTTGATGGTCACCGGGACATCAAACGAGTTGGCCGACGCCGATATAACGGCTGAAATGCCCATCCCGCCGTTGATGTCATCCGTCCCAGGACATAGAAACGTGTGTCCAACCAAAAACACTGTCACGGCGCCCTGGTCGTCGGTCCTAGTATCCCATTCAAAGCCGTCACCCGCCAACTGCGTCGCACCATAATCTTTCCAGATATACCCGGAATCCGTCCCATTGAAATAGGGTGCAACCGATGCCCCTCCTCCAAAAATCTTGATATTCGCATTAGGGACGGGCGTGTCATCGGTTCCAGATTTCTGCACCAGGATTTGCACGGGACCGATCATCCCGAGGTCGGTGTCCGGTGACGAACTGACACTGGGAGGGCTCTGCTCGATGATCACCACCGCTTCAAAGCCCGCATCAGTCCCGCATCCCCAAAATACTGATGCGCTGACCAGGCCGGCCGCCAATATTCCAAGGAGTCGTTTCATTATTCCTCCTGTTGCGTTGTCGGATGGCCGCGCAGACGGCCCACGATCAGCGAAACCACTTCGCCGACACTCTTCCCCGTCGTCTCAACAGTGACCGCCGCTTCCGCATAGAGCGGTTCACGTTCGGTCAACAGCTGCTTCAGCCGTTCCGCCTGCGGCGTGCCTTTCAAGAGAGGTCTCTTGTTCTTTGTCATGGAGACTCGCCGTGTCATTTCATGAAGATCCGCTTTCAGCCAGACAAGCAATCCCCGCTGATTTAATCGCTCGCGATTTTCGCGCCGCAGCAACGCGCCGCCGCCGGTGGCAATGACCGCCGCCGGGTGCGCCGTCGTCTCGCGGATCACTGCGCTCTCCACATCACGAAAATACAACTCCCCTTCCGTTTCAAAGATGGCCGCGACCGATCGTCCCTCTCGTGATTCAATGAGATGATCGGTATCATAGAACGGCCGGCCAAGCCGCTGGGCCAGCGCCCGGCCGACGGCGGTTTTTCCAGTGCCCATCATCCCAACCAACACCACGTGTGTATCCTCGCTCAGAGTAGCCAATTCACAATGTAACGGACTTTTCCCATTGTGTCAATTTATTCGTGCGGTTACAGCTCTTCAATCGTTTTCATATACCCATCGTAATTTCGCTTCATTTCGATCAGACTGTCGCCGCCGAATTTTTCGGTCATGGCCGCGGCCATTTCAAACGCCACCACGGCTTCGCCCACCACACCGGCCGCCGGCACGGCGCAGACATCGGACCGTTCGATCGAGGCTTGAAACGGCTCCTTGCTCTTCATGTCAACACTCTGCAGCGGCGAATACAACGTGGAAATCGGCTTCATGGCCACCCGCAGCACGATGTCCTGTCCGTTGGTGATGCCCCCTTCGCATCCGCCGGCATTATTCGTCTTCCGATAGAACTTCCCCCGGGCTTTCCCCGACGTCGCCGCCGCGGCCTCATCACCGTAGAAAATCTCGTCATGCACCTCCGAGCCGAATCGACGGGCCGCCTCGAAACCCAACCCGATCTCCACCCCCTTCATCGCCTGGATGCTCATCAAGGCGAATGCCAGCCGGGCGTTCAGCCGCCGGTCCCACTGGGCATAGCTGCCCAATCCAATGGGCGGATGGGTCACCACCACCTCGAACACGCCGCCGAGCGTATCGCCCTTGTCCTTCGCCTCGTTGATCCGTTCGATCATCTTGGCCTCGGCCGCGGCATCGGGGCAACGCACCTCCGAGCGCTCCGCCTGTTCAAAGCACTCCTCAGGCGTCCGGCGGCCCCTGTCCGACGCAACCCCGCCGATTTCCACCGTATAACTGACGACCTTCATGCCGAACTCGGCGAGCAACTGTTTGGCCACGGCGCCGATGGCCACCCGGATGGTGGTTTCCCGTGCGCTGGCTTTTTCCAGCACATTGCGGAGATCGGTATGGCCGTATTTGATCGCGCCGGCAAAATCGGCATGGCCGGGGCGGGGTCGCGTCACCACCCGTTCCGTTGACGTTTCTCCCGGCGCCACCGACATGATCTCCTTCCAATTCTCCCAATCCTTGTTCCGCACCAGCAGGCTGATGGGACTCCCCATCGTCCGTCCTTTGCGCACACCGGACACGAACTCAACCCGATCCTGCTCGATTTTCATTCTCCCGCCGCGCCCATAGCCGCGTTGCCGTCTGGCCAGGTCGTGATCGACGGTCTCCGCCGTGACCGGCACGCCGGCCGGCATCCCCTCAATGATCGCCACCAGCATCTGGCCATGCGACTCGCCCGCATTCAAATAGCGCAACATGCCCGCCGTCGGTCCCCTAGGTCACGATTTTGGGCGTAAGAAAGAGCAGTAGCTCATTGTTGGAGTTGGCTTTCGACGTCTGCTTGAACAACCAGCCAAAAATGGGGATATTGCGAAGCCAGGGAAGTCCGCTGACCGAATCCGAGTTGGTGGAAATATAGATGCCTCCCAGCACAACCGTGTCGCCATCCTTGACCATGATGTTCGTTTTGGCCTCCTTCTTTTTGATCGGGGGGCCGGCGTCGGTCACCTTGGCATAATCCGGTTCGTCGTTCGAGATCGTCAACGCCATCAGAATGCTGCCGTCCGGCGTGACATGGGGCGTGACCTCCAGAATCAAGCTGGCCGAAACGAAGATCGTGTTGGTGCCCTGCTGGGACGTTGTTTGAAAGGGCACCGACGTGCCTTGCTCGATTCTCGCCTTCTGGTTGTCCAGCACCAGCACTTTGGGCGCCGAAATCGTCTTGCTCACCCCCTGCGTCTCTCCCGCCGAAAGACGAAGATCGAGCGTCAAGGGATTACTGGTCAGACGGCCCAGGGTGAAGCCCAGGTTGCCCAACGGGCCGGCCTGCCCGCTGGCCGGCAAATTCACCAAAAAACCCGGGGCGGGTGTTTTTTGAGAGCCCGTAAAGACGTCCCCCGTGGGACCGGTGATGACCCCAAACTGGTTGCTGCCGGTCGTGGTCTTGGCGCTGCCGCCCCACGCCACGCCCAGGTCCCTAGCAAAGTTGGTGTCGGCCGAAACGACTCTGGCCTCGATCAAAATCTGGGGCGTCTTGGTATCAAGCACCTTGAGCAGGGCCAGGATCTCCTGCACGCTCGAGTTGATGTCCTTGACGATCAGAGCATTGGTCCGGTCGTCGATCGTGATATCGCCGCGCGGACTCATATGCTTCTTCAGAGCGTCGGCCAGTTTCTTCGCCTCGGCGTAATTGGCATACATCACGCGGGTGATCAGATCCTCCGCCTTTGTGGCTGAATCCTTCGCCTTGGCCTCGTCGTCCTGCTGTTTGGCCAGATTGTTCAGCGTGTCGATCCGCAGGATATTGCCCTCTCGGGCCTGGCCCAGACCATGCGTGCGCAAGACCAGATCAAGCGCCTGGTCCCACGGCACATTCAGCAGCTTGACCGTGACCTTGCCCTTGACACCTTCGCCGACGACGATGTTCATCCCGCTGACATCGGCCATCAATCTCAGCACGTTGTCCAGGTCGGCATCCTGAAAATCCAGGGAAATGAGCCGTCCGGTGAACTGTTTTTGACCAATGTCCCCCGTCTTCGGCGCTCCGGTTTTGTCGGCTCCGTTGGAGGACATTTGCACGTTCATCGCCTTTTTCGGCAGGGCCGGCACCGGCAGCGCCACGTCCTTCACCCTGGCGTCTCCAATCGGTTTCACCGCGGAGGCCGGGGCGCGTTCAATCGGCGCCGCGTTTGGTGCCGGAGTTGTCGCCTCCGTCACGCCGTTTGGAGCAGCCGGCGCGGGCTGATGGGAGGAGTCGGTGGCGGTCGAGTGACGGCGCCCCTCGGCGTCCGGGGAACCCGCCGGGGTGGCCGTCGAGGAGGTCAAGGACACATGCAGCGTGCCCGCCTCTTGGGTGACCTCGTATGTCACAGAGCCGGCCAGATCCATCACCACCCGAACCTTTCGGGGATCCTGATGTGTGCCGATCCGAATCTGCTTGAGCAGGGGCTCGTTGACCGCAATGCGCGGGCGCAACCGGGCGCTCGCGCCGGGCAGGTCAATCACCAAACGAGGGCCGCTCAACAGCATCGTCTGGGGATGGAATTGTCCGTTCCCTTCAATGGCGACCACCAATGCGGGGCCGCCGCGGTTGATATGGATGGCCGTCACCGCGGTGGCATCGGGCAGTGTCATCGGTGGCGCACTCGGGGGCGCCGGCGCTTCGGGCGTCGTCGCCGCAGTGGACGTCATTGCCGAATTGGACGTCATTGGATGATCCGCCGTCGGCCGTTCGGACGGCTCAGTGGCGTCCGGCGCCGCTGAGGCCTCCGCAACGGATGAAGATGACGCGGCGGCCGGCGGCGCCTGTTGCGCGGCCGGTGATGTCCCTGCAATGGAAGGCGCCGATGGAGACGCATCAGCCGTATTGATCGGCGTTCCGGCTGTCGATGGAGCCGCAATCGTGACCTGCAACTTGTTGCCGTTCGGCCGAAGCTGGTAGTCGACCAACTGCGTCAATCCCACTTCGATCCTGGTGTTATGGCTGCCGGCCGTTCCGGCTGTCGGCTGAATGGTCGTGACCGCGCCATGATCGACCTGAATCGATTGCTGGCCCGGCTCGAGTGACACGCCGGCCAGGTCCAGAATCAACCGCGGTGGATCGGGCAGTCGGAACGCCGTGTAGACCAGCGGGGTATCGCCGTCAATGACCAGCTGCACGCCCTCCGGCTGCGTGTCCACATGGAGGCGGATTTGCGGGTCGGTCGAGGCCGCCGTCTGTATGTTTGTCGACTGCGCCGCGCACCCGAGCGCGAATAACATGCCGCCGCTCAAGATCGCACGAAACCACCACTGGCTCATTTCAACCCCTCCTCTGGGAGGTGCAGGTCCAACACGACCAACTCCTC
The DNA here is from genome assembly GCA_016201765.1 of Nitrospirota bacterium. Taxonomy (GTDB): domain Bacteria; phylum Nitrospirota; class Nitrospiria; order JACQCE01; family JACQCE01; genus JACQCE01. Next base: position 26,729 of record JACQCE010000001.1, on the reverse strand, counting down.
TTTCCGCTCTCCAAAAATATCCGTGTATTGTTCCCTGACCACAAGCTGATCCGGCTTGATCTGTTTGACGACGCCCTCCCTGTTGCCCACCGTGGTGCCGACATAGACCGTGTAGCCCTTCCCATCGGGTGTTTCAATCATCGCTCCCGTCCTCAACTGCCCCCAGATCACGGCAATCAATTTCAAGTCCTTCACCGAATATTGCTGCAGTGGATTCGTCATCGACCCGGTTGACGCTCCGCCCGATACGATGATCGAACGAAACGGGTCCCGGCGTCCGCCGGCCCGATAGAAATAGCTCTGACCCTCGGCCGCCTCCGCCAAGATCGCCTGCCCACCGGGCATCGCGGGAGCGGGGCCTTGAGCGGCCGGAGCCGGCGCAGGGGCCGTGGCCGCCGGTTTGGCGTCGGCCGGAGCCGTTTTTGCCGGGGCCGGCGGCTTGGCCGGCGTCGGCGCTTTGGCCGGCGCCGCGCCATCACCCCCGCCGCACCCGCCCAGCCAGAGACAGGCTCCAAGCGCCAGCATCAGTCCAGTCAACCGGCACGCCACTGTGGCGGGCATCCCGGCAGACACGCTGTTCGCATTCGGCCCCACGTCACTCATCCGATCGCTTTTTGTCGGCCGGCTTGGCGGCCGGTTTGGCCCCGGCCTTCGGCTTCGAAGCGGCCGGTGCGGGTTCCTGCCCGGCGGCAAACGCCGTCGCGACAAATACGGTTTGAATGTCCACGTCCGCCTGGCTCGCTTTTGCCGACCCCATTTTCAGATTGGTCACATTGACGATTCGCTGCAAATGGCCGATCTGGTCGAAGAAGCCGGCCAGGGCATGATACCCCCCGGCCACTTCAACGTTGACGGGAAATTCGACATACAGTCCGTCACGACCGGCGCGCGAGGCGCCTGGTTTCCATAATTTGAAATCCAGACCGCTTTTCACCCCCAGCTCGGCGATTTGCTTGAGCAACGCCACCATCTCGGCTTCCGCCGGCAGTTCCTGCTGCAGGGTGATCAGTTGCGTCTCCGCCTTCTCCTTTTCCTCCTTCAGCTGCGGCAGCTTGTCCGCCAGCGCCTGATTGGTGTGGATGTTGCCCTCCAGCTCGGCGATTTGCTTCTTGAGCACCATCAGTTGTTCCTGCTTCGGCAGATAGATAATATAAATGAATCCGCCGACGCAGAAGACCAACAACAGCGCAAAAATCACCAGCCTCTGGTAGACCGGAATCGAGCTGATGGAGAAGTTGATGTTCAACGCCATGTCACGTCACCCCGTTCAGGCCTTCATCTGAAACGTCAACTTAAAATTGTAGATCGTCAGACCCTTCTCGCTGGCCTGCCTGGATTCGAGCAGTTGAATATTGGTGATATAGGCGGATGACTTGAGATTGTTGACGTAGTCGACAATCTCAAAGCTCGTCGTGGCCCGACCGTCCAGGTCGAACGCCCCTTCCTTTTCAACGAGCGAGACCAGCCAGACACGATCCGGCAGATAGCGGCTCAACTCGTCCAGGACATGAACCGGTCCCTGCTGGTTTTTTTTGAGTTGGGCGATAATGGCGATTTTGTTCTCCACCTGCTGCTTCTTCTTCTCGACATCCTGGACTTCCTGAACCTTTTTCTTCAGGATGTCCAATTGCGCCGTCATGGCGGTGCGCGTCTGTGTCAGCTCGGAAATTTTTTGATTCAACTCCCACCAGAAAAACGCCAACCCCAACACAAACACCACAAAGATGATGCCGGCCGCCAGCAGCTGGACCTCCATCGCCTGCTGGCGCCGGACCTTGGAGGCCTTCTGGTACGGGAGCAGGTTGATTTTGATCATCGATCGCCCACCCGTCGAATGGCCAGCCCCACCCCCACGGCGGCCTGGATGCCCGCGTCCCTGATCAGCTCCGCATTCACGGATTTCTGGTCCACGTCAATCTGTTTGAACGGATTGGCGAGTTCCAACGGCACCTGGCACCGTTCGGCAAGCGCCTCGACCAGTCCCTTGATCTTCGCCCCGCCTCCGCTGAGCACCAGCTTGTGCACCTGGTCATGCATCGTGGTGGTTCGGAAATAATCCAGCGAACGGCTGACTTCCATGGCCACTTCGTTATTGACCGTCGCCACGATGCTGTCGACCGCCGTGACATCCGCCTCGCGGTTCTGCTGGCCGCGCTTGGCCGCCTCGGCGGCCGCGTAGCTCACGTTCAATTCCTTTTGAATGGTCTCGGTATAGCGATTGCCGCCGATGGAGATGTCGCGCGTGAATCCGAAGGTCCCGCCGACCAGAATATTCATATTGATCACGCTGGCGCCGATGTTGACAAGGGCCACCACCTCGTTGGCGCCGACGTCGTAATTGACGCCATACATGTTTTCCAGGGCGAAGGCGTCCACATCCACCACCACGGGGCGGAGACCGGCATCGGTCACCAATGAGGTATAGGAGGCCAGCTTGTCCTTCTTCACGGCCACCAGCGCGACGTTCATTTCCCCCTGCGCCTCCTCGCCGTGCTGGCCGTCAAGAATCGAGAAATCGAGGTTCACCTCGTTGATGTCGAATGGAATGTATTGCGCCGCCTCCCATTTGATCATCTCCTCCAGTTCCTCTTCGCTCATGGGGGATAATTTGACGCGCTTGACGATCACGGAATGCCCCGAAACGGCCAGCGCCACCTCCTTGTTCCTGAGCTTGCATTCGGACGCCAGCCCCTTGATCGCGTCAACGATCGGGCCGGCATCCATGACGCTGCCGTCCACGATCAATTCAGGCTCCAACTGGCGGACGCCGAATTTTTCCACGGTATACCCCGACCGGGTCTCGCGAAGCTGCACCAGCTTGATGGCGCTCGACCCCACGTCCAGTCCGACCAGCGGTTTTAATTTGCGTTTGAACAGCACGGCGTGCTCCTGCGTTGCTCGTCAGCGCTTTGCATTGCGCCCGCGCATGATGGCTTTGATTTCCTGCACGTTCTTATCATTATAGAGGCGCCAGTTCCGCCAGTCCCTGCCCACATTGGAGATCAACCCTTCGCGCTCCCATCGGAACAGCGTCGCCTTGGAGATATCAAACAGACGGCAGATGTCCTGGGGCTTGTATCGGGGCTTGGCTTTCACTTTGCTTCCGGCCGATTTGTGTCTGCTCAGCAACATTGCGCCTCATCGTCCGTCACACACCGGCTGTTTATTATTATTTACCGCGATCATCGTAGTCAGCCTGCTAAGTATATTCAATATAATCCCCTTTCGGTTCTGCGGGATAAGTATACCGGAACAGTCCATTCTGTCAAGCAAGAAGCGTGGAATCGGCCAAAAGTTCGGCGGGGGGGATCGGCCGACCCCGGCGGCGGGGATGGAGGTCTAATGGATGATGGTATCGGGAAACACCTGTTCTACGACGATCAAGAGGCGAAACCGCCGGGAGAATCAGCCCCCCTCCATCCGGCTTTTGACAAATTTCGTGGCGGCGATCCGGATGGCAGACGGCAGGTTGCGATCGGTTCCAACCAACTTCATATCCAGCGTTTTCAATCGGGAAAGCAATCTGAGCGCAATGGGGAGCGGCGTTCTGGGATTGGCCACCAGCGCATGCACCACGGCATAGTTCTTCAACCATTCCACGTTGGAGCCGATTTCACGGAGAATATCTGTATCGAGCTGCCGGGATTTGGCAAATTGCTCGATTTCCTGGATGGTCATTTTGGGATTGTTCAGGGCCGCCAGGGACACCTGCTTGTTTGAATCGCGAATCAACAATCCCCGGCCCTCCTTGTCCGCGCGCCGGGCAAATTGCATCCGTTCGGCCACCGACATCCGTTGAATCGAGGCGAACAACGGCAGCCGCTCGATGGCGTGGGGCGCATCGGGGGCCGCCGCGGCGGAGGGATCGGACTCGGGCGCGCCTTCGGGGGGAGGGGAGGATGTCCGATCCGGTTCCAAGCAGTCGCTCCGCCGCGCGGCGCCCCGCTAGAGGGGCCTGACGATCCCTGTTGAGGGGGTGTTCCGGTCCACGGGCGCCGGCGTTCGTTTCACATGAACCAGGTTGAAAAACTCCATGCCGACTTCAACACGCGTATGAATCTCCATCGGCCCGGTGGAGCGCAGATCCGTGTCAACCACCGCCACGCGGCGGACATACGACTCGATTTGCTGCCGTAATTGAGGCTGCCGCGCGACCAACGCCCCGACCGTCTCGTGATCATCCACCTGAAGCGCCAGGATCATCGTCATCAATTGACCGAAGGCCGCTTCCTTCGCCCGACGCAGTTCGGCCAGCCGGTCGGCGACGGACATGGAGGGCGTGATCTCCACATGCTCCTGAACGGCCACCACGCTGTTGAGCCAGTCAGGGGAATCCTTCCGGACATCCGTGTTTGTTCCCGCGCATCCCCAACCGGCCGCCAGGATGACGATCAGCGCCGGCAGCGCCGCGCGGCCGCGCCAGGGCCTCCGTCCGGATGGCCGGGATTCCATGAATCCCGGTTTCATGATCCGGGCCTTCATGAAGGAGGGGCCGCCCCGGACGGCTGCAAATCGCGGTGACGCACGACAGGCCAGATGCCGTTCTTCTCCAGATGGCGGGCGACCTGAACGGCTGTCACCACGGAACGATGCTGCCCGCCCGTGCAGCCGATGCCGATGTTCAGATAGGCGCGGCCCTCGCGCTCATACTGCGGCAGGACAAAGTCCAGGTACCCGCAGAGACGCTCCAGAAACTGCGTCGTCTGGTCCTGCGCCAGCAGAAACTCGCGCACCGCCTCGGACTCCCCGGACAGGTGCTTGAGTTCTTCATTAAAGTACGGGTTCGGCAGACACCTGGTGTCGAACAAGAGATCCGCTTCGCTGGGGATGCCGTTTTTATAGCCGAACGAAATCAATGTCACCTGCAGTTTGCGCGCCCCCAGTCCGGCCCGGTATTCACCGGTGATCACGGCCTTCAACTGATGCACGGTCAGGCGGGACGTATCGATCACCCGGTCGGCCTCGGCCCGTAGTTTGCCCAGCTGCTCCCGCTCCAGTGCGATCGCCTCCCGGAGCGGGCGATCCTTGGCGGCGGGGTGCGGACGGCGGGATTCCGAGAAGCGGCGCAACAACACGTCGTCAGCGGCTTCAAAAAACAGCACCATCACGTTGCGCCCCTGCTGGATCAGCTGCCGATGGCAGGCAAAGAACTGATCGAGGAAGACTCCTTCGCGGATGTCGATGCCGAGCGCAATGCGCGAGATGTTGTGGCTGGAATCGGCGCACAGGTCGATAAACGTCGTCAAGAGGGGGGGCGGGAGGTTGTCGATGCAGAAGAAGCCGAGATCCTCAAAACTGCGGAGCGCGACGGTTTTCCCCGATCCGGAAAGCCCGCTGATGACGATGATCTGCAGCGGGGGCGTCACGACGGCGCGCGTCTTCGTTTGCTGGCGGAGGGAATGTTCAACATCGTGCGGTATTTGGCGATGGTGCGGCGGGCGATGTCGATGCGACGCTCGCGCAGGCGCGCGGTGATCTCCTCATCGCGAAGGGGATGGGCCGGGTCCTCGGCCTGGATCATGCCGCGGATCATCTCCTTGACGATCACCCGCGACATGGCCTCCTCGCCGTCGCCGGTCCTCGCGATGCCGCCGTTGAAGAAAAATTTCAATTCCAGCAATCCCTGCGGCGTCTGCGCATACTTGTTCGTGGTCACCCGGCTGATCGTCGATTCATGCAACCCGAGTTCCTCCGCCACCTGCCGCAACACCAGGGGCTTCAACGCCGACAGTCCCCGGTCCAGAAACTCCCGTTGAAATTTGACGATGCAGGCCGTCACGCGGCAGATGGTCCGGTTGCGCTGTTCAATGCTGCGGATGAGCCACAACGCCGCCCGGAACCGGTCCTCCAGATAGGAACGGGTCGATTTGGACAGCTCGCCGGGCCGGCGCAGCAGGCGGCGATAATACTCATTGACCCTGAGCCGGGGCAGACCGTCCTCATTCATCATGATCCGATACTCGGACTCCCCCTCCACCTTGATGATAAAGACATCGGGAATGATCACCTGATTGTCGGTGGAGGAAAACGGCCGGCCCGGCTTGGGCTCCAACCGTTCGATGACCCGGGCGGCCTGGGCCACCTCCTCCACGGAGCAGCCCACGTGGGCCGCAATGGCGGCGTAATCCGGATGTTCCAATTCCTCCAGGTGGTCCGTGACCAGGATGTGCGCCACGCCGTCCAGCACACCCAGGGCTTCAAGCTGCAGCGACAGACACTCCTGCAGGCTCCTGGCCCCCACTCCGGTGGGATCAAACGTGTGAACGATCTTCAACACCCGCTCAACCTGAGCCGGCGGCGCCCCGCATTCGGCCCCCAGTTCATCGATGGAGGTTCTCAGATACCCGTCGTCATCGATATTCCCGATGATCTGCGTCCCGATCGTCTTGTCGGCCTCATCCAGGCCGCTGACGCTGAGCTGCCAGAGCAGATGTTCGTGCAGCGTCGTCGCCTTGGTCAGCGTCTGCTCGTAGGAGGGGCGTTCCTCGACCGCGGTGTCGGCGGACTCGCTCTCACGCCATTCCGTCGACCCGTCATCTCCGGCGGCCCCCCCCCAGTTCAAGTCAAAGGGCTCGGCGGCCACCTCCCCCCGGTCGTTCTCGCCCGAAGCGGACCCGGCATCGTCCGACGGTTCGTCGCGCCGCTCCCCGGCCTCCGGAACCGATTCCTCGGCCGACTCGGCGGCCGTCTCTTCAAGCACCGGATTTTCCAACAACTCCTGGCTGATCGTTTGAGACAATTCCAGGCGGGTCAATTGCAGCAGTTTGATCGCCTGCTGCAATTGCGGCGTCATCACCAGTTTTTGGGCTAATCTGAGATCAAGTCGAGGTCGCATGACCGTGCTCCCGCACCCAGTCTATCCCCCGCCGGAACGACCGTCAAGCGGCCTGGCGTGAAATTGAAACCGTTCGCCCAGATAGACGGCGCGCACCTTGGGGTCGGCCGCCAGCTCTTCCGGCGTCCCGTTGTGCAGGACCTGCCCCTCATAGATCAGATAGGCGCGATCGGTCACCGTCAGGGTTTCCTGAACATTATGATCCGTAATGAGAATCCCCAGTCCCGCGCGGCTGATGTTCAGCAGCACCCGCTGCAATTCTCCCACGACAATGGGATCGATGCCGGAAAACGGCTCATCCAGCAGGAGATAACGCGGTTCGGTCAACATCGCCCGGGCAATTTCCAGCCGTCTCCGTTCCCCCCCGGACAGTGTGTAGGCGCGCTGCCCGGCGACATGATCGAGCCCGAATTCGTGCAGCAGGGCGGCGGCCTTGTCGCGGCGGGTCGCGCGGTCCACGCCCCTCACTTCAAGAACTGCGGTGAGATTTTCTTCCACCGTCAACTTCTGGAAGACCGACGGCTCCTGAGGCAGATAGCCCAGGCCGGCCCGGGCCCGCTGATGGATGGGCGAGGGGGTGATGTCGACCCCATCAAGCAGCACACGACCGGCCGTGGGACGAATCAGCCCGACGATCATGGAAAAAATCGTGGTTTTCCCCGCCCCGTTCGGGCCCAGGAGGCCGACGATCTCGCCCCCTTTCAACTCCACGTCCACGGATCTGACCACGTGGCGCCGCCGATACCATTTGCTGAGGCCCTTCGCTTCAAGCGCCATGCCTGCGCTCCACGTATCCGGCCGCCATCACGGCCCCTTCCCATCGCGCGTCGGCGCGGACAACGCCTGGGGCGGAATCACCACCCGGCTTTGATCAATGACGCTGCGGTGTTCAAGCAAAAACACCACCATGCGCGTACCGGCCACCTTGTATCCGCCCTCCCGCCCGGAGAGATTGCCGGTCAATTCGATCTGCTGGCGGGCCTGATCATAGACGGCCTCATCGGCCTGCACCACACGATCACCCTGCGACACCTCGACATGGCCGGTCGCGACAATGCGCGACACGTTGCTGCCGCCGTAGACCGGTCCGGCCGACGTCACAGGCGAGTCATTGGTCCAGACATCCACCCGGTCGGCCTTCAGCGTCAAATCACCCTGATTGACCACCACGGCTCCCTCAAACGTCGCCCGGCGTTCGGCATCATGAATGCTCAGGCGCGCCGATGTAATGGTCATGGGGGCGGTGCGGGACGGGAGCGACGGCCCCCCGCCGGAATGAGCGGGCGGCCGTTCGGGGCTTTTGTTCTGCGCGGTCGCGGGCATCACCGCCGCCATCGCAAGCGCGATCCCGCACCCCGCCCCCGCCGCGGCACGCATGAGCCGGCGAGTCATGTCAGGGCGCAATGATCGTGCTGACATCATGACGAAGTGACACCATCCCGGCCGCCTGGCTCCATTCAAACCCGACGCCGCGGACGGTCAAGCCCTCGCCGGTGATCGTGACCGATTGTTCGCTCGTCAATCTCGCCGCCGCATTGTTCCACGCCAGTTCGCCGGTCGTCAGGCGGTACCGGCCGGCCAGTTCCATGGCGACAGGTTCCGTCCGGCCGGTCACGTCAAAATTCAAGCGTTTCAGATCAAACCGGCCCTGCTCGCTGGTCAACACCACGCGGGCTGCGTTCCCTTCCGGTTGAAAGACCGCCTCAATGTTCTGAAGCGCCGCCTCCTGCCGTGGTTCAAACAACGACGCCGAGCTGGCGGTCAGACTCCACACCGGTCTGGCTTCGGGTCGCGGAAGCACATTGAGAAATTGGAACCCGGTGATCACCACATCGGGCATTGGCTCGATGGAACGGCCGCGATGTTGCTCGGCAGCCATGCCGCCGGAGGACGGGGTCGCCGCTGCTCCCACGGCCCACCGTTCCAGCCCTGCATCCACCATCAACACTCCCGCGATCCATCATCCCGCTCGCGTCACCGGGCATCATCCCGCTCGCGTCACCGGACATCATCCTGCTCGCGTCACCGCTCGACGAACGGCCGTGTGCCGATCGGCGACAAAGAACGGCGCCCACTGCTCCCCCCACTGGCGGATCGCCTGATCGGTCAGTTCAACATCCATGACCATTCCGCCCCGCCCCGGCGCGCACCGCAGGACGCGGCCATGGGCATGAAGCTGGGCGAAGAGATCGCCCCGTTCAGCCGGAATGGTCAGGCGGTACCGGGCCAGACCTGATCCGACGGCCTTCTCGATCGCATCGATCAGGTCGTCCAACCCTTCTCCGGTCAACGCGGACAGACGCACCACCGTCTGTCCGTCACCCTGAGCCACGCCGGCCCGTCCGGCCCCCGTGTGCACGACTCCCTCCGTGACACGGTCCAGTTTATTGTGCACTCTCACACGGGGCGTCGCGGCCACATCCAATTCATCCAGCACCCGTTCAACCGACGCCGTCTGGGCCCGCCATTCGGGATGGCTCCGATCAATGATATGCACGAGACAGTGCGCGTGGCGCACCTCCTCCAGCGTCGCCTTGAACGCCGCCACAAGAGCGTGCGGCAACCGGCGGACAAACCCGACCGTATCCGACAGGGCAATCGTGGTCTTGTGGGGCAGCGTGACGTACCGTATGGTGGGGTCCAGAGTGGCAAAGAGCCGGTCTCTGGCATCCACGCCGGCCCCCGTCAACGCATTGAACACCGTTGATTTGCCCGCATTCGTATAGCCGACCAGCGCGACAAGCGGCACGGCCTCCCGCAGCCGCCGGGCCCGGTGCACCGACCGGGTTCGGGCCACCTGGTCGATCTCCCGTTCCAGCATCCGGATGCGCTGGCGGATTCTGCGTCGATCCACTTCCAACTTGGTTTCACCGGGACCCCGCGTCCCGATCCCGCCGCCCAATCGGGAGAGGAGCACTCCCTGTCCGGTCAACCGGGGGAGCAGATACCGGAGCTGGGCGAGTTCCACCTGAAGCTGGCCCTCTCGGCTTCTCGCGCGCTGGGCGAAAATATCCAGGATCAGTTGTGTCCGGTCGATGACCTTGACCCCCAGCATCGCCTCGAGATGCTGCGTCTGGGCCGGGGACAACTCCGCGTTGAAGACGACCATGTCGATGGTCTGGCTCCGGCACATCTCCCGAAGCTCCATCGCCTTGCCGCTGCCGATCAAATACCGCGGGTCGATCGACGGCGACCGTTGAACCAGCCGTCCAACCACCTGGGCACCGGCGGAACGCGTCAACTCCTCAAGCTCGTCCGCTTCGTGCTCCTCCACCCCCTGGACGGAAGTCGGTGATAACGGCGCCCGATCCGGCAATCCGAGCCGCGCGGCCGCCCGCCGGGAACGGCGCGGAGTCGTTTCCTTGATTACCACAACGGCCCGCTCGGCAGCCATCAGAAATCCCAGAGGAATCGCCCATCAAGGGGCCAAGAACGACGACGTTGGACCACCATCCTCATCAACACGCGCATCATGGGTATCATAATCAGCCGCCAGGTGCTTGTCAACCCAATGATAATACGTTCATTTCAGCCCAGAACTATTCGGCGGAGTCCCTGCCCATGAGACTTGACACCGCCCGGTCAAACGCGATAAAGGTACTGGGTGTCCACACCACCCCCGAACGGGGCGATCGCCGGGATGACGGGCGGTTCCCCCGGGGGAGGAGCGGTTGTGTTGCATGGGGAGGGAAGCTCGCATGAAACGACCCGGCTCGGTCCGTTTACAGCAATCCTCTGGTGTTCTTTTCTTCCGGCCTCTTGTTCTTGGACTGGCGTTATTCGGTCTGCTCTGCCCGTTCAATGGCGCGCGCGGTGAAGACGCGCCTCCGTCACCGGATTCACAAAAAACGGAATTGTACGCAGCCGGCTACGATCTGACGTGGGACAAACTGCTTGCCACGCTGAAGTCCTTCGACCTGTCGGTCGCGTCCGCGGATAAGGACGGGGGCAAGGTCACGACGGCGCCCCACCGGTATTTCAAGATCAGCTCGGCGAAATTTCCGCCCGTCCAGGAGGATTACCGGGATACGTATGAGGTCCAGGTGACCAAACGCCCGGAGAATAAAACCCAGGTGCTAATCACTCGGAAATTCGAGATGTACGATCGAACGAGGCCGCCCAGCGGCGAATGGATGCTTCAGCAGTCCATCAAGGAAAAAACCGGAACCAGCATTTCGGAAATTCTTTCGGCGCTGGCCCTGGAGCTGGCCGCCGCCGCACTTCCCACAACCCGTTAGGCCTTTTTCCCGGCCTTGGCTTTCTTCTCTTCCGCCTTGGCTTTCTGCTCTTCCGACGGCCGCTCCGCTGCCGCGGCCTGGGCGGCCTCTTCCTGACCCTGTTCGGTCGCCCGGCGCCGGCGCGGCGCCGGGGGATTGGCGCACACCAGTTCAATCATCGCCATCGGCGCGCCATCGCCGACACGACGGCGGGTCTTGATGATTCGCGTATACCCTCCGGGGCGGTCGCCCATGCGCGGCGCAATGTCGCTGAACAGCTTCACCACGAGTCCGTGTTGTTGCAGCACCGATTGCGCCATGCGCCGGGCGTGCAGCGTGCCCGACTTGCCCCAGCTGACCAGACGGTCGGCGACCCGGCGAAGCTCCTTGGCCTTCGGCACGGTCGTTTCCAACCGCTCATGTTCAACCAGCGCGATGGTGAGATTGCGCAAGAGCGCCCGTCGGTGGCCGCTGTTTCGTCCAAATTGTCGTCCCGCCATTCGATGCCGCATGACCCGTCACTCCCCGTGTGCGTTAAGCCTCTGACTCCGATGAGGGCGCCGTCGCCGCCTGGTCGACCTTCATGCCGAACGACAACCCCATCTCAGCCAGCATTTCCTTGATCTCATGGAGCGACTTGCGTCCGAAATTCTTCGTTTTGAGCATCTCGGCCTCGGTCTTCTGGATCAGGTCGCCGATGGTGTGAATATTCGCATTCTTCAGGCAGTTCGCCGCGCGGACGGAGAGCTCCAGTTCATTCACGCTGCGGTGCAAATACCGTCCGATTTCCTTGAGCCGGTCCTCGGAAGCCTGCGGCACGACCACTTCGCTTTCTTCAAAGTTGATGAAGATCGACAGGTGGTCCTTCAGGATCTTTGCGGCGTGGGCGATGGCGTCATCCGGCTTGATGCTGCCGTCCGTCCAGACCTCCATGATCAATTTGTCATAGTCCGTCATCCGGCCGACGCGGGCATTTTCAACCGTGTAGTTGACCCGGCGCACCGGGGTGAAGATGGCATCGATGGGAATCACCCCGATGGGGCTCTGCTCGTCCTTGTTGCGGTCGGCCGTCACGTACCCGCGGCCCAGTTTCACCGTCAGCTCCATGTCCAGCTTGCCGTCCTTGTCCAGCGTGGCGATGTGCTGGTCCGGCGTCAACAATTCCACCTCGGCGTCCAGCAGCAGGTCCTTGGCGGTGACCACGCCGGGGCCTTTCTTGCGCAGATGAACGGTCGCCGGACGGTCGCTGTGCAGCTTGAATCGGATCGCCTTGAGATTCAAAATGATGTCGGTCACATCCTCTTTCACGCCGCTCAAGCTTGAAATCTCGTGCAACACGCCCTCGATTCTCACCGACGTGATCGCCGCGCCCACCAGCGAGGAGAGCAGCACGCGCCTGAGGGAGTTGCCGATGGTGATGCCGAACCCGCGCTCAAAAGGTTCCGCGACAAATTTGCCGTACAGCTCGGTCAGGGTTTCCTGATCCGCTTCCAACTTCTTGGGCATCTGAAAATCTTTTGTCCGAATAATCATCGTTCCCCCCGCGCCGCACACGCGCTCTTGGCCATTATCACAGATCCGCTATCGAGAATAGAGTTCGACCACCAATTGCTCATTGATCGACAGATCAATATCATCACGCGTCGGCAATCCCGTCACCTCGCCACGGCAATTGGCTCGATCCACACGCAGCCATCCCGGCACCTGATGCGACTCCGTGACGGCGATCGCCCGCTGCACGGCCGAGGAGGCCCGGCTCTTTTCCTTGATCTCGACGACCGCGCCCTGACGAACCAGAAACGCCGGGATCGTCACCAGATGACCGCCGACATGCACGTGCCGGTGCCTGATCCACTGTCGCGCCTGGGCGCGGGACGCCGCCAACCCCATGCGGTAGAGCACATTGTCCAGCCGGCGCTCGAGGAGCAGGAGCAGATTTTCGCCGGTCGCCCCCTTCATCCGGCCGGCCATGGCGAAATAGTTCCGAAATTGCGTTTCAAGCACGCCGTAAAAGCGCTTCAGTTTCTGCTTCTCCCGCAATTGGACGCCGTATTCCGAAAATCTCGGGCGCGCCTGTCCCTGCTGACCCGGTGGATAGGCGCGACGATCGATCGCGCACTTTTCGGTGTAGCACCGCTGCCCCTTCAGGAAGAGCTTGACGCCCTCCCGACGACATAATCGACAGACCGCATCCGTGTGTCTCGCCATTCCGCCTCCGTTAACCGTCTTGCCTGGTCATGATAATCGAACCCTGCCTACACCCGCCGGCGCTTCGGCGGTCGGCACCCATTATGAGGAATCGGGGTCACGTCCTTGATGACGTTGACCTTCAGCCCCGCAGACTGGATCGCCCGGATGGCCGACTCGCGGCCGGCGCCCGGGCCGTCGACATGGATGTCCACCTGCTTCAGCCCATGCTCCATCGCTTTGCGGGCCACCACCTCGGCCGCACGCTGGGCGGCAAATGGGGTGCTTTTGCGCGACCCTTTGAACCCCTGGCTGCCGGAGCTGCTCCACACGATCACGTTCCCGGTCAGATCGGTGATCGTGACCAGTGTGTTGTTGAACATCGCGTGGATGTGGGCGATGCCGATCTGGATGTTCTTTTTTTCCTTTTTCTTTCCCTGAGCCATTGTGCTCCCTCTATCCTCTGTCCGGGGCCTAGGCCTTGGCCGCCGGGGCCGGGGCCGTCTTCTTGGTCTTCGCCCCGATCACCATTCGATGCGGACCTTTGCGGGTCCGGGCGTTCGTCTTGGTGCGCTGCCCCCTGACCGGCAGCTTGCGCCGGTGACGGAGCCCCCGGTAGCACCCGATCTCCATCAGCCGTTTGATATTCGACGTCACTTCCCGGCGCAGATCCCCCTCGACCGTCTGATCCCGTTCGATCATGTCCCGCAGCTTGACGATGTCGCCTTCCGCCAGCGCCTTGACGCGCGCATTCGGATTCACTTTCGTGGCGTCCAGAATCCGCTTGGCGACGGCCGGGCCGATCCCGTAGATATAGGTCAGCGCCGTTTCAATCCGCTTGTCCTTCGGCAAATCCACTCCCGCGATGCGTGCCATGATGTCGACTCACCCTTGCCGTTGTTTGTGGCGGGGATTGACGCAGATGATTCTCACCACCCCCCGCCGTCTGATGACCTTGCACTTCACACACAGTGGCTTGACCGATGCCCGAACCTTCATGTGTCCCTCGTTCTCCGTCTACTTCCCGATGCGATAGGTGATCCGACCCCGCGTCAGATCGTAGGGCGACAACTCCACCGTCACCCGATCGCCGGGAAGAATCTTGATGTAGTGCATCCGCATCTTGCCTGAAATATGCGCCAGCACGCGGTGTCCGTTGTCCAATTCCACCCGAAACATCGCATTCGGCAGCGTCTCCGTGATCGTTCCCTGGACTTCAATGGCATCGTCTTTCGCCATGCCCTATCCGACCATCGTCCCCGGGGATGACGCCGCCGTCCGGCGTTCCCAGGCCGTCAGCACACGGGGTCCTCCCTCGCTGATGGCGATCGTATGCTCGAAATGGGCCGACAGACTGCCGTCCTGCGTGACCACCGTCCAGCGATCGGACAACACCTTGACCGCGCTGCCCCCCATGTTGACCATCGGCTCGATGGCCAGGACCATGCCGGGACGCAGACGGGGCCCCTGCCCCGGCGGACCAAAGTTGGGCACCTGCGGCTCCTCGTGCAACTGCCGGCCGATCCCATGTCCGACAAAATCGGTTACGACGGAAAAACCCGCCGATTCGGCCCGTTGCTGGACGGCGTGGGAAATGTCCGACAGACGGTTGCCCACCTTCGCCTGCGCAATGCCGTCATAGAGCGCCTGCTGGGCCACCTGCATCAATCGCTGAGCGGGTTCCGACACGGCGCCCACCGGAATCGTCATGGCGGCGTCGCCGTAATACCCCTCCACGATCGCCCCCAGATCAAGGCCGACGATGTCACCCTCCTGCAATCGACGCTTCGAAGGAATCCCATGGACCACCTCTTCGTTCACGGAGATGCACAGCGTCCTGGGGAAGTTGCGGTAGCCCTTGAACGCCGGCGTGCCGCCGAGCTGGCGAATCGTCGTTTCCGCCGCATCGTCCAGCTCCAGCGTCGTGACGCCGGGCCGGGTCAGCGTCCGCAACTCCAGCAGCGTCTGCGCGACAATCCGCGACGCCTCGGCCATCACCTCGATCTCCTTGTCGCTCTTGAGCATGATCATGATCTTCCCAGTTGCTGCACAATCCGTTCAGTCACGGTCTCCACCGGCCCGACGCCCTCAACCCCGCGCAACAGTCCCCGCTCGAGATAATAGTCGAGAAGGGGCCGGGTTTGATCGCGATAGACGGACAGCCGGTTCTTCACCGTGTCCGGCCGGTCATCATCCCGTTGCACCAGACCCGTCCCGCAAGCCTCGCACTGCAATCCCTTCGCCGACGGCGCCGAGTCGACGTGATAGACGCGCTGGCACTTCGGGCACGTCCGCCGGCCCGAGAGTCGGCGGATCAGTTCCTCTTCCTTCACTTCCAGATTGATGACCGCTTCCAGGGGCTCGCGCGCCTCTTCAAGCAACTGATTCAACGCGTCGGCCTGGGCAATCGTCCTGGGAAAACCGTCCAGCACATAGCCGGACACTCCGCGTCGGGCGGCCAGCTGCTCGCGCACCAGACCGATCATCACGCTGTCGGGCACCAAGGCGCCCTGGTCCATGTAGCGCTTCGCTTCCATCCCAAGCGGGGTCTGCTGCCGCACCGCTTCGCGCAGCAGATCACCCGTTGAAATCCGGACGACCCCGGCGCGCTGCGCCAATCGCTGCGCCTGCGTCCCCTTGCCGACGCCCGGAGCCCCCAGCAGCACGATCCGCATCAGGCGCTCCGTCCCTTCAATTTCGCCTTCCTGAGAAACCCTTCATAATTCCGGCTCAGCATGTGCGTTTCGATCTGCTGGGCCGTATCCAGGCCGACGCCGACGACGATCAGCAACGACGTCCCGCCGAAATAAAACGGCAGACCGACCTTGTAGATCAGAATCTCCGGAATCACGCAGACGACCGCCAGATAAATCGCGCCGACGAACGTGATCCGGGTCAGCAACCGATAGAGGTAATCGGTCGTCTTCTGCCCGGGCCGGATGCCGGGGACGAACCCGCCGTATTTTTTCAAATTATCCGCCATGTCGACCGGATTGAGGACAACCGCGGTGTAAAAAAAACAAAAGAAAATAATCATGCTGACATACAGGATCGTATAAATCACCGATCCCGGCGCCAGATGCGTCCCGATCGATTGCACCCAGGGCACCTGGATGAACCCCGCAATGGTCGCCGGCGTCGCGATCAGCGACGAGGCGAAGATCGGCGGGATCACCCCCGCCGTGTTGATCTTGAGCGGAATATGCGTGCTCTGTCCGCCGTACACACGGCGTCCGACGACCCGTTTGGCGTACTGCACGGGCACCTTCCGCCGCGCGCTTTCCAGAAACACGATCGCACCGATCACCCCCAACACCATGGCGGTGAGCACCGCAAGGGTCACCAGATTCGGCAGGCCGATCTGTTGCCCCAGCTGGCCGGTCTCAAACAATTTGTAGGTGTTCACCAACGCAGCCGGAAGCCGCGCCACGATGCCGGCGAAAATGATCAACGAGATGCCGTTGCCGATCCCCCGTTCCGTGATCTGCTCGCCCAGCCACATCAAAAACGCCGTTCCGGCCGTCACGGTGATCATGGTCATGATGCGGAACGACCAGCCCGGCGTCTGCACAAACGCGCCGTTCTGCAAGCCTTCCAGGCCGATGGCGATGAACATCCCCTGCACCAGCGCGATCCCGATCGTGCTGAATCTCGTGTACCGGATGATCCGCTTGCGTCCGGCCTCCCCCTCCTTGGCCAGTTTCGACAACGACGGAATGACGACGGTCAATAATTGCAGAATGATCGACGCGCTGATGTAGGGCATGATGCCGAGCGCAAAAATGGTCAGGCGGGAGAGTGAGCCGCCGGAGAAAATATCGAGAAAGCCCAGCAGGGCGCCGCCCTGCTCATGCAAAAATTTGCTGAGCTCCTCCCCCTTGATGCCGGGCGTCGGCACGTGCGCGCCGATGCGATAGACGGCCAGCATCCCCAGGGTGAACAGGATGCGGATCCGCAGCTCGGGGATTTTGAAAATATTCTGGAGATTGGTGAGCAGCCGTTCAATCATCCGTCACCACACGGACCGTTCCGCCTGCCGCTTCGATTTTCGCTTTGGCCGACGCGCTGAAGGCATGGGCCGAGACGGTCAGGGCCGCGGTGACCTCGCCGTCGCCAAGAATTTTGACCTTCGCCCGGCGGCTGTTCAGCACGCCCTCACGCCGCAACCGCTCAAGATCGATCTCACCGCCGCCGGTCAGCCGCCCCAACCGTTCCAGTGACACCACGGTCCAGCGCACCCGCACCGGCGCCCGGAAGCCGCGCTTCGGCGCCCGACGGATCAACGGTTGCTGACCGCCCTCAAAACCCGGGCCCTTGCCGCCACCCGACCGCGCCAATTGTCCCTTGTGGCCCTTGGTCGAGGTTTTGCCCATCCCCGATCCCGGTCCTCGCCCCACACGTGTCGTGCGGTGCGTCGCGCCGGGATGAGGTCTCAATTTATCAAGACGCATGAGGGCGAACCTCCAACAAATGCGACACCTTGTTGATCATGCCGCGAATCGACGGATGGTCATTGCGCACCACGCACTGCCGCACGCGACGCAGCCCCAGGGCCTTCAGCACCCGCCGTTGCGGTATCGGATGGCCGTGCGGGCTTCGACGCAGAATAATGTCAAGTTTCTTCATCGCAATCTTTGGCGCCATCTCAGGCTCCGGACGCCGTGGCCGCTCCAACCGGTGCGTCGGCCGCCGTTGAAGGCGTCGCGTGGCGGGCCCGGACGGTCGCCTCTGGCATCCGAAGGCTCTGCAATCCGCTGAGCACCGCCTTGACGACGTTGGCCGGATTGCCGCTGCCGAGGGACTTGGTCAGAATGTTCTGGATGCCGGCCAATTCCACCACGGCGCGAACCGCCCCGCCGGCGATGATCCCCGTCCCGTCGGCGGCCGGTTTCATCATGATTTCCTCCACGCCGTATCGAGCGACAATCGCATGGGGAATCGTGGTCTTATCAAGGGTGACCGTGACCAGCCGTTTTTTCGCCTGATCAACGGCCTTTCTGATCGCCTCAGGCACTTCGGCCGCCTTGCCTTTTCCCGCGCCGACGTGCCCACGGCCGTCACCCACCACCACGACGGCGCTGAAACTGAAGCGCTTGCCGCCTTTGACCACCTTGGCGACGCGGTTGATGGCGACGACTTTATCCTTCAGCGACAACCCTTCCGGATCAATCTTGCTCACGCAGCGCTCCCCATTCTCCGTTGATCATGTCGTGTCATTTCACAACCCCGCATGGGCTAAAACTCCAGACCGGCTGAACGGGCGCCGTCGGCCAGGGCCTTGACCCGGCCGTGAAAGAGGTAGCCGCCCCGGTCGAACACCACCTGTTTGATCTTGGCGGCCAGCGCCCGCTTGGCCAGCAACTGACCGACCGTGGTCGCCGCCGCCCGATCCGACCCTTTTTGTGTCTTGGCTTGAAAGTCGGGATCCACCGTGGAGGCGCTGACCAGGGTGCGCCCGGTCACATCATCCACCACCTGGGCGTAAATGTGCTTATGGCTGCGGAACACACTCAATCGCGGCCGTCCTGTGTGGCCGGCGATCTTTTGCCGGACGCGCCAATGGCGCTTGGCCCTGGCGTCCTGTCGTGATGTCTGCTCGCTGCCCACTGTCGACTCCCCGTTTACTTCGAGCGCATGCGAGAAGTAATGTCCGATTTTCGTGCCATTACTTGCTCTTCTTCCCTTCCTTGCGCCGAATCTGCTCGTTCTGGTACTTGATGCCCTTCCCCTGATACGGCTCCGGCGGCCGGTGGCTCCGCACGTCCGCGGCAAACTGTCCGACGAGGTGTTTGTCGATCCCGCGAATCGTCACCGCGGTTTGCTTGTCGATCGCCACCTCGATGCCGGCTGGAATATCCACGATCACGGGATGGGAATACCCCAGGGTCAGATTGAGCCGCTTCCCCTGCTGCAGCGCCTTGAAACCGACGCCTGAAATCTCCAGTTTCCGTTCATACCCCTTGACCACACCCTGGATCATGTTGACGATTTCGCTCCGCACCAATCCATGCATGGCCCGATCGGCGTTTTCATTGCCGAGCCGCTTCACCACCAGCGATTCGGGGGTGAGTTCATAGGTCAACGCCCGATCGTCAAACGTGCCGGTGAGCTTCCCCTTCGGCCCCTGGACCTGAATCTCCCTGTTCTCGCTGCCCGAAATGGAGACCTTGACCTCCTTCGGAATGGGAATCGGTTTGGCTCCGATGCGCGACATCGCCCTTACCAGACCCGGCAGAGCACTTCGCCGCCGACGCGGCGCGTGCGGGATTGATGATCCGTCATGACGCCGGCCGGGGTCGACAGGATCGAAATGCCGATGCCCCCTTCGACCGGCTTGAGATCCTCGTAGCCGGCATAGACCCGTCGGCCCGGACGGCTCACCCGCTGAAGACCATGAATGACGGGCTGCTCGTCCTGCAGATACTTGAGCCGGATTTTCATGACCGACCGGGGCTTCTTGGCCACAACGTTCACGGCTTCCACAAAACCTTCGTCGCGGAGAATCGCCGCAATCTGCATTTTCAACCTCGACTGCGGCACCTCCACGGTCTGGTACCGTCGTTGCAACGCGTTCTTGATTCGAATCAGCATGTCAGCAATCGGATCGGTCATCATTGTCGAAACTCCACGTCGGCCGTCTGCCTACCAGCTCGATTTTCTGACGCCGGGGATTTCCGCCCGCAGACTCAAGTGGCGGAAACAAATCCGGCAGAGGGCGAATTTTCTCAAATAGCCGCGCGACCGGCCGCACAACCGGCATCGCGTGTACGCGCGCACGGCGAATTTCGGCGGCCGATTCGCCTTGATCATCAAGGATTTTTTGGTCATCGTCCCTCCCGAAACGGCATGCCGAGACGCGTCAGCAGTTCCTTGGCCGCCGCATCATCGGCGGCCGTCGTCACAATCGTGATATCCATGCCGTGCACCATCTGCACCGAATCATATTTGATCTCGGGGAAAATCAACTGTTCCTTCAACCCCAGCGTATAATTGCCACGTCCGTCAAAGGCCTTGCCCGACACGCCGCGAAAATCCCTCAAGCGCGGCAGCACCGCGTGGATCAGCCGTTCCACAAACTCGTACATCCGCTTGCCGCGCAGGGTCACTTTGCAGCCGATCGGCATCCCCTGGCGGATCTTGAACCCGGCGATCGATTTTTTGGCCCGCGTCACCACCGGGCGCTGTCCGGTGATCGCCGACAGCTCTTCCGTCGCAATGTCAAGGAGCTTGACGTTCTGCACCGCTTCTCCCAGTCCCACATTCACGATGAGTTTCGTCAACCGGGGCACCTGGAGCCGGTTGGTGTACCCCCCTTCACTCAAATAGGCCGGCACCACCGTCTCCTCGTAAAAGCTCTTAAGCCCCGAGGTCCCGCGTTGTTTGGCCGTCGTTTTCGCTGCAGTTTTGGTCATCGTCTGTGCCATGCGTTTATCCCGTCATCCCGCGTGTGAACCTCACCGCATCATGCATGCTTGGTCTTCTCCACCGCTTCGCGGCATCGCTTGCAGATCCGAAGGGCATGGCCGTCTTCCAGCCGGCGGACGGCCACCCTCGACGGCTTCCCGCATTCGGGGCAGACCAGCATCACGTTCGACACGTGAATGGCGCCTTCCTTCTCGATGATGCCGCCCTTGCTGTCCCGCGACGGGCGCACGTGCCGCTTGATCATGTTCACCTTCTCCACCACCACCCGGTGGCGGACGCGGTCCACGGTCAGCACCTTGCCCTGACGCCCCTTGGCCCGTCCGCTGGTGACCAGCACCGTGTCGCCCTTTTTAATCCGGAGTTTTGTTGCCGTCATGTCCGACATCAGCCGCTCCTACCACACTTCCGGCGCCAGCGAAATAATCTTCGTGAATTTTTTCCACCGCAGCTCGCGCGCCACCGGTCCGAAGATCCGGGTGCCCAGGGGTTCGCCCTGCGGATTCAGCAGCACGGCGGAATTGCGATCAAACCGAATGAACGATCCATCACTGCGCCTAACCGGCTTGACCGTCCGGACCACCACCGCCTTGACCACGTCGCCCTTCTTGACCGATCCCTGCGGAATCGCCTCTTTGACCGTGGCCACGATCACGTCGCCGACCGACGCGTACCGGCGCTTGGACCCGCCCATCACGTGGAAACACATGACACGGGTGGCCCCGGAATTGTCGGCCACGTCCAGCATCGTGGTGGCCTGGATCATGATGACGCCTCGCCGGCGGCGAGCTCATTCGCTTGTTTCACGACACGCACCACCCGCCACCGCTTGGTCCGGCTGATGGGCCGGGTCAGCTGGATTTCAACCAGATCCCCCTGCTTGCATTGGGACAGCTCATCATGCGCCCTGACCTGGGTCACCTGACGGATGACCTTCAAGTATCGCTTGTGGCGGATCCGGCGGCTGGTCGACACCGTCACGGTCTTCTGCCCCGACACCGTGGTCACCGTGCCCACAATCGTCTGGGTGCGCGAAGGGCGCGCCGCCTCCTGTTGTTGCGTCGTCACTGCCGTCCCCTTTTCTTTTTGCCCGTCATGGCGTCCATCGGGGCCGCCGGTTGAGGCGCGGCGCCGGCTTGAGCGTTCAACAGTGTCAACACGCGGGCCAGTTGCCGACGCAGCGCCCGGAATTGGGAGGGCCGCTCAATCCGGCCGGACACCTGGTGGACGCGCAAGGAAAACAGCTCCTTCCGGATCCCGCCGGCCCGTTGACGGAGATCATCCGCCGACAACTCCCGAAGCTGCTGAAGCGGTTCCAATTCCATCAGACTGCGCTCCGCTGAATAAAGGCCGTGGCCAGGGGCAGTTTGTGCGACGCCAACCGGCAGGCGGTGGTGGCCACTTCCTTGGTCACCCCGTCCATTTCATAGATCACGCGCCCGGGACGCACCGACGCCACCCACAATTCCGGACTGCCCTTGCCCTTGCCCATCCGCGTTTCGGCGGGTTTTTTGCAAATCGGCTTATCGGGAAACACCCGGATCCAGATGCGGCCGCCGCGCTTGATGAAACGGGTCATCGCAATACGTCCCGCCTCCAGTTGACGCGCGGTCAGCCAGCCCGGCTGGAGCACCTTCAACCCGTACTCCCCCATCACCAGCTTGCCGCCCCGATAGGCTTTGCCGAACATCCGCCCCTTTTGCATCTTGCGGTATTTGACTTTCTTCGGGCTGAGCATCAGCGTCGGCCTCCCACCCCGGGCAGTTCTTCCTCATACAGGGATTCAGGAAGCGCCTCGCCGCGGTAAATCCACACCTTGACGCCGATATTCCCCTGCGGCGTCACGGCTTCGGCAAATCCGCAATCGATGAACGCGCGCAACGTGTGCAGGGGCACCCGCCCTTCGCGATACCATTCCGTCCGGGCGATTTCAGCCCCGGCCAACCGTCCCGCGCAGGCGACCTTGATGCCCTGACCGCCCAGCCGCATGGTCGCCGCCACCGCCTTTTTCATCGCCCGACGGTACGCCACGCGCTTTTCCAATTGCATGGCGATGCTCTCGGCCACCAATTGCGCTTCCAATTCAGGCTTCTTGATTTCGCGAATGTTGATGTAAATCTGCCGCTTGGTCCTCGCCTCAAGCTCCGCCTTCAGCTTGTCCACCTCGGCCCCTTTGCGGCCGATGATGATGCCGGGGCTTTTGGTATGGATGGTCAGCTTCAGCTGATTGCCCGAGCGCTCGATCTCGATCTTGGCCACGCCGGCGTGCATGAGCTTGGCCTTGACCAGACGCCGGATCGCCAGATCTTCATGCAACAGCGTCGCATAATCCTTTCCCGCGTACCAGCGCGACAACCAGTTCTGGTTATAGCCGAGCCGCAGTCCGATCGGATTGGTTTTTTGTCCCATGACTGCTCTCCTAGCTCTTTGAGCTCTTCGAGGCGCCAGCCGGACGAGCGGCCACCACCAGCGTGATATGGCTGGTCCGTTTCTTGATCGGATGCGCGCGTCCCTGCGGGGCCGGTTGAATCCGTTTCAAGGTCGGCCCCTGATCGACGCACGCCTTGCTGATCCACAGTTCATCCACATCGCCGACTTCCCGCTGCTCGGCATTGGCCACGGCGGACTTGAGCACCTTTTCCACCACCTTGGCCGCGTGGCGTGGAGTGAATTTCAGAATGGTCATCGCCTCGCCCACGCGCTTGCCGCGCACCAGATTCACGACGTCGCGCACTTTGCGCGGCGCCACCCGGACATGCCGTAAAATCGCCTTTGCCTCAGCGGCCATCTGCCGTCTCCTGACGTCCCGTCACCGCTTCCCCGCTACTTGGGCTTGCCGGGAGCGGCGGTCTCAACCTTGGCCGCCCCGTGCCCCTTGAAGAACCGGGTGGGCGAGAATTCGCCCAGTTTGTGGCCCACCATGTTTTCCGTCACGTAGACGGGAATGAATTTTTTGCCGTTGTGCACCGCAAAGGTATGGCCGATCATTTCCGGCATGATCGTCGACCGCCGCGACCAGGTTTTGAGCAGCTTTTTCTCCTGCCCCTGGTTCATCAGTTCCACCCGCTTCAACAGCTTGGCGTCAATAAACGGTCCTTTTTTCACGGAACGCGGCATCGTTATCCTTTCCGGCGGTGGCGCGACTGCACGATAAATCGATTGGTCAATTTACGACGGCGCGTTTTGAATCCCTTGGTCAACTGCCCCCACGGCGACACCGGATGCGGGTTGCCCTGGCCGGATTTGCCTTCGCCTCCGCCGTGTGGGTGATCCACCGGGTTCATCGCCACGCCGCGGACCGTCGGCCGGATCCCCAGCCAGCGCGTCCGGCCGGCCTTGCCGATGGTCACGTTTTCATGATCGGGATTGCCGACCCGCCCGATCGTGGCATTGCACAGGACATACACCTTTCTGATCTCGCCGGACATCAACCGCAGCTGCGCGTAGTCGCCTTCCTTGGCCATCAACTGCACCGACGCTCCGGCGCTCCGGGCCAGCTGGCCGCCCTTCCCGGGCTTCAGCTCCACGTTATGCAGCACGGTGCCCACGGGGATGCGCTGCAACGGCAGGGTGTTGCCGATCTTGACCTCGGCATTCTCACCGGCCATGACCTGCTCGCCCACCGTCAATCCTTCAGGGGCCAGAATGTACCGCTTCTCTCCGTCCGCATAGTGGAGCAGGGCGATGCGCGCCGAGCGGTTCGGATCATATTCGATCCCGGCCACCCTGGCGGGAACGCCGGGTTTGTTCCGCACAAAATCGATGATCCGGTAGCGTTGCTTGTGACCGCCGCCGTGGTGGCGCGTCGTGATCCGTCCCTGGTTGTTGCGCCCTCCGCTTTTAACGGTCCCGTGGAGTAAACGCCTGACGCTCGGCCTGGCAAGATCCTTGGCCGTGTTGACGGACATCGCCCGTCGGCCGGGCGTCGTGGGATTATAGAGTTTCACCGGCATGTTATGCGCCCTCAAACAGGTCGAGTTTTTCGCCCGCCTTCAACGTCACGATCGCTTTCTTCCAATTCGGCTTTCTCCCGGCGAACCGGCCGAGCCGCTTGATCTTGCCCCGCACGTTGACCATGTTCACATCCACCACCTTGACGTTGAGCATGTGCTCGACGGCCGACTTGACGTCGATTTTATTCGCCGAGGGATGGACGGCAAACGCCACCTTGTTGTGGCCTTCGCGCAGCAGCGTGCTTTTTTCGGTCAGCACCGGGCGCAACAGGATCTGGTGTTCGTCCGGCCTCATGCCCACCGCTCCGACCATCGAGGCAAATCGGCTTTCGTCGTGACAAGATACCGGTGCCGCAGCACATCGTACAGATTCAGCGCCGCCAGCGGCAGCACCTCAACGCCGGGATGATTGCGCGCGGCCCGCTGCAGCGCGTCCGACGGCTGATCCACCACCACCAACACCCTTCCATCGAGCCCCAGCCCCTTGACGATCATCGAGATGGTTTTCGTCTTGACCGGCTCCACCTGCAATTGTTCCAGCACCACCAGATCGCCCGCCGCCACCTTGGCCGACAACGCCCCGTGCAGGGCCAGACGGGATTTCCGGCTCGGAATACGATAGCCGTACCGGCGGGGATGGGGACCAAAAGTCGTGCCTCCTCCGCGCCACAACGGCGAGCGTGACGACCCGGCGCGGGCGCGGCCCGACCCCTTTTGCTTCCACGGTTTTTTGCCGCCCCCGCTGACGTCGCCCTTCTCCTTCGTCGCGGCGGTGCCCTGCCGGCGGGAGGCCAGTTGCATCACCAGCACTTCGTGCACCACCTCGGGCTTGACCCGGACACCGAACACCTTCGGATCAAGCTCAACCGAGCCGGCCTTGCCGCGCGACATCGTCACCACGTCAACCGCCGGCATTGGTGACTTCCTTTTCCTTGCCGATCCGTCTCGATCCATGTTTTCTCACCAACAGCAGTCCATTCTTCGCGCCCGGCACCGATCCGCGCAAAAACAGCAGATGCTGATCGGGCTCCACCCGGACCACCTCCAGCCGTTTGACCGTCACCTGCTCCGCGCCCATGTGGCCCGGCAGTTTTTTGTTCTTCCATACTCTCGACGGGAACGAGCTGGCGCCGATCGAACCGGGCTCCCGGTGAAACATCGAGCCGTGGGTGGCCGGTCCGCCCCTGAAATGGTGCCGCTTCATGCCGCCGGCGAAGCCTTTTCCAATCGAGGTGCCCGTCACGTCCACCTGCTGTCCGGCCTGAAAAATCGAGGCGTCGATGACGCCTCCGACTTCGGGCGCCGCTCCCTCATACGGAAACTCCCGCAGATGACGGGACGGCGGCACGCTCGACTTGCGAAACCGGCCGAGCGTCGGCTTGTTCAGTCTCTGCTCCGGCACCTCTTCAAACGCCAGTTGTACCGCCAGGTACCCGTCCCGTTCCCGCGTCTTCACCTGCTGGACCCGGCAGGGTCCGGCCTCCACGACCGTCACCGGAACCACCTGACCGTCTTCAAGAAACAATTGCGTCATGCCGAGTTTCCGCCCGATCAATCCCGTGACGGCCGGTGACTGCGCCTCGCTGCTCACAGCTTGATCTCCACATCCACGCCGGCCGACAGGCTCAGCTTCATCAGCGCATCCACCGTTTCCGGCGTCGGCTGGACGATATCGATCAGCCGCTTGTGCGTCCGGATCTCAAACTGCTCGCGGGACTTCTTGTCCACGTGCGGCGAGCGCAGGACGGTGAACTTTTGGATCTTGGTCGGCAACGGGATCGGGCCGGCAATGTTCGCGCCCGTCCGCTTGGCCGTCTCCACAATTTCGGCAACGGACCGATCCAACAACCGGTAATCGTACGCTTTCAATCGTATGCGAATTCGCTGATCCATTTAGTTCACAGTGTCCAGTTCACAGTTCACAGCCATGACGATCATGATGGTCACCGACCCCGGTCTCGTCATTCGAGAATCTTGCTGATGACGCCGGCGCCGACGGTGTGGCCGCCTTCGCGGATGGCAAACCGCAGCCCCTCTTCCATCGCAATCGGCGTGATGAGCGTCACTTCAAACCGCACGTTGTCCCCCGGCATGACCATCTCCACGCCGTCCGGC
>JACQCE010000025.1 GCA_016201765.1 Nitrospirota bacterium | reverse complement strand
CTCTACGACGAGTTGCCGACGACCGACGTCGCCAGCATCGCCCTGTTCGACGCGGGCGCCGCGCTCCTGAGCATGGGGAATACCAGCGAAGGCGTCAAAACCATGCAACGCCTGTTGAAGGAAAACCCCAACTCCCCCTACGCCTATCAGGCGATGCTCCAGATCGGCTCCATTCTGCAAAAACAGGGGCGGTATGACGAAGCGCTCCAGCAGTACAATCAAATCGCCCGGACGTCAAAGGATCCCAAGGTCGTCCATGACGCCCTCTGGGCGATGGCGACGCTGGCCGAAGAACGGCAGGAATGGGCCAAAGCCTATGACGGCTTCTCCTCGCTGGCGAACCGCCCCGATTTCACCGATCCGGCCCGCCGCCTGGACGCGCAGTTTCGCGCCGCCATGGCCAAGGATCATCTCGGCGAGCGGCAGGCGGCGACCGAGCTATTTCAACGGCTGCTGGAGCAGATCAAGGCCCGCCCCGTCCCGGGCAGCGATCTGATGGCCGGCAAGGCCTGGCTGCAACTGGCCGGTTATCGTTTCGAGCAGTTTGACGCCGTGCGGCTGGTGGAACCGCTGAAGGTCAATTTGACCAGGAAGGAACAACTGCTAAAATCAACCATCGAGGCCTATGTGCAAGCCGCCACCTACAATCTGACCGACATCACCACCGCCGCGACGCACCAGACCGGACGGCTGTTCGAAGCCTACCGGACGGCCCTGCTGCAATCGGAACGGCCGAAATCATTGACACCGGAACAATTGGAAGAGTATAACTTCCTGCTGGAAGAGCAGGCCGCTCCGTATGAGGAACGATCGATCGCCGCGTATGAAGCCAACGTGCGCCGGGCGCAGCAACAGGGGGTCTATACGCCATGGGTGCAACAGAGTTACAATCGGCTGGCTGAGTTGCTGCCTGCCCGCTACCGACGAGAGGAACTGATCGAGGTCGTTGCCGCCCTGCCCGCTTCATCGCCCGCCGCCGCGCCGCAACCGGCGCCGCAACCCGCGGCAAAAACGAGTTCCACCTCACAACCCACTTCACAACCATGACGAGACTGTTCAGACGGATCGGCGTGTGCGGCTGGCTGGCGTTGAGCCTGCTGGCAATGGGATGCGCCTCAACCGCTTCCAGCGGCAAAAACACGCCCACCCACGTCCCCTCGCTCGCCAGCACGCTGGGATCGGTCCACGCCGCCGGCAAACCGGAGCCCGCCCAACCCAAACTGCCGAATCCGGTCGAAGGCTCGCGGTTATTCCGGCAGGCCCTCCAGCAGCTCGAACAACGGAACAACGCGCGGGCCATTGAGCTGTTTGAGCAATCGGCCGAGGCCGATCCCACCCAGGCGGCGACACAGAACAACCTTGGCATCCTCTATAAACAGACCGGCCAATTGGATAAAGCAATCGCCGCCTATCAGCAGGCCGTCGCGCGACAGGCCGCCTATCCCGACGCCTATTACAATCTGGCGCTGGCCTACCGGGCCAGCGGACAGTTCAAGGAGGCGGAGGGCGCCTATTTGAAGGCGCTCGCGCAGAACGAGCAATTCGCCGACGCGCACTACAACCTGGGCATCCTCTACGAGTTGTATCTGGGTCAACCGGCCAAGGCGCTGGAACAGTACCAGGCCTATCTCCGGCTCAACGGCGCCCATGCGAAGGACGTCACCACCTGGGCGGCCTCGCTGGAACGGCTGGTGCCGAAACCGGCCGCGCCGGCACCGGCTCAACCGTCCGGCCAGCCCTCTCAAAACCAGGCGGCGCCCGCATCGCCGACACCGCCGGCCGGGCCGTCCGCCCCTCAAGGAGCGCCCGCCCCATGATCCGCGCCGCCGTTGCGTTTGTCGTCGGAATCGCCCTCGGATGTCTTGTGTGGGATGCGTCAACGGCGTGGGCGGCTCCGGTCCAAGCCCCACCGGCGGCCAAAAGCGAACCCGAGGAGGCGCCGCATCGCGTCATGCTCCTGGGCGCCACCGTCTACGGCGCCGTCTCCGCCCCGAATGCCATCTACGACGTGCCCTGGCAGGAGCCGTTTCTGCTGGGCAAAGGCGCGGGGGAGCTGGATCGAAACTTTTTGAAGGAAATTTTCAAACCGGTCGACCGGGAGGAATTCTTAAAACAATCCGCCCCCTGACACCAGGCGGGCGGACGAGCGAGACGACGGAGGGGAGAGGAGCCTGAATGGACATTGTGAACACCATCGTGAATTTTTTTCGAGAGGGCGGTTTTTTCATGTACCCCGTGCTGCTGGTCGCGGCGCTGGGCACCGCCGTGGTCATCGAGCGCTTCATCTACATTTCGCGGGCCATGGTCAACGGCGAGCCGCTCTGGCAGCAAATCCAAAAGCACCTGTCCTCGCAGCGCGTCGACGACGCCATCAAGCTCTGCCAGGGCCGGTACCAGCCGCTGCCCTATGTGCTGCTGCACGGCCTCAAATCGGCCAAGGCGGCCGAATCGCGCGAAGCGCTCCAGCATGCCATGGAAGAGGCCACGCTGGACGTGCTGCCGCCGCTGGAGCGCCGGACGCCCTACCTGCCGATTCTGGCCAACGTCGCCACGCTGCTGGGGCTCCTGGGCACGATCATCGGCGTGATCAAGGCGTTCGCCGCCGTCTCCGCGGCCGACCCGTCGCAGAAATCGGTCCTGCTCGCGCAGGGTATTTCCACCGCGCTGAACATGACGGCCTTCGGCCTGATCGTCGCCATTCCGCTGATTCTGATCTATTCCTACATGCAGTCGCAGACGACGAAGATCGTCGATTCGATCGATCAATATTCCACCAAACTGGCCAACCACTATTCGGGCCGCCAGGCCGCCACAGGGGCCGAGCGGGGACGGGACAAGGACCATGCTGCCGCGAGCGCGAAGGCGTAAGCACGCCGAGTCGACCGACATCGACCTGACGCCCTACATGAATCTGTTGGTCGTCCTGGCGCCCTTTTTGCTCGTCACGGCCGTGTTCGAGCGGCTGGCGGCGCTGGAGATTTATCTGCCGCAGCCCACCGCCGCGGAGGCCGCCGCGGGAACCAAACCGCCCGGCCAGCAGGAGGACCAGCTGCTCCTGACCATTTCGATCGCCGAGAAGGGCATTCTGGTGGCCAACGGGGCGCAGTTGGTCGCCCTCGCGCCGCCGACCGGGCCCAACGGGTACGACCTGGCGGCGCTCTCCTCGACGCTGCAACAGCTGAAATCCCGCTACCCGTCGGTCGACAACGCCGTCATCCTGAGCAAGGGCAACGTCGCCTATGAGACACTCGTGGCGGTGATGGACACGACGAGGGAGGCGTTCGTCACCGTGGACGGGAAGAAGAAGCGCTACGTCCTCTTCCCCAACATCTCACTCGGAGAGGTGCAATGAGGTCGCCGCGCCTGTCGGCCCGCCGGGCAGCCGGCGGCATGTCCACCTTCCTGACGCTCACGTCCCTGGTGGATCTCTTCACCAATCTCGTGCTCTTCCTGCTCTACAATTTTTCGGCCGAGGGCACCTCCATCCCCTCCGCGGAGCGGATGAGGCTGCCGGAATCGCTCTCGCAGCAGACGCCCCACACGACCGTCACCGTCATGGTCACCCAATCCGACATTTTTCTTGAGGGCAAACGGGTCGCCGGCACCGCCGCCGTCCTGAACACCGAGGAGCTGCTGATCCCGGACTTGAAAAAAGAGCTCGACTACGAAGCCGAGCGGGGCAAATATTTCGCCAACCTGGCCAACGCCAGCGCCTTTGAAGGGCGCATCACGATCCTGGGCGACAAGCACATTCCCTTCCGGCTGCTGGAGAAGGTCATGTTCACCTGCAGCCAGGCGGACTTCGGCCAGATCGATCTGGGCGTCATCCGCAAAGAGGTCACATGAGCACCGCGCATCTGGAACTGTTGAATGAAATCGAGCAGCGGTTTCGGCACATCGCCTGGGGCTGCGTGCTCTTCTACGCCCTCATCGCACTCGCCCTCAACGCCATCAAGGTCGAAAAACCTGAGCGGGAGGATTTCACCCAACTCTCCCCGCGGATCGCGAGCCTGCTGATCAAGCCCCCTCCGCCACCGCCGCAGGAGGCGGTCAAACCGCTGGAGGAAACACCGCCGCCGGAAGGCGCGGAGGCCTCGAAGAAGGAGGAGGCCAAACCGGCGGAGAAAAAGAGCACGTCCAACGTCGAGCCGACGCCGGAACAGGTCGCCAAACGCAACCGCCAGGTCGCCATGCGCAGCGGCCTGCTCAAACTGCTGGCCAAGAAACCCTCCTCGGCGCTCGCTTCCTCGGACAAAGTGCTGCACAGCGGCGGCGCGCTCAAAAGCGCCACCAGCACCAATTACGGCTCGGGCCTGCTCGGGAGCGGATCGGACACCGGGGGCAGCGGGGGCATTGACGATCTGATCGGCGAACTGGGCGGCAAGGTCGAGGGCGTCCGGCTGGCCGAAAAACAGAACACCGCCGTGGAAAACCCGATCCAGCTCAAAGACACCGAAGGCAAGTCGGTCGGCCGGGCCTACGAATCGATTGCGGCGGTCGTGGACGGTCTGAAGGGATGGATCCGTTTCATTTACAACAAGGCGCTGCGCGAGGATCCGGATCTGAAGGGCGTCGTCACGCTGGAATTCACGATTACGAAGGAGGGCGACGTCACCAACGTCTCCGTCGCCTCGACCACGCTGAAGTACCCGCCGATCGAGGAGGCGCTCGTGAAGCGGTTCAAGCTGCTCAAATTCCCCGCGTCGCCCAAGAGCGGCTCGGTGACGGTCATCTATCCGGTTACTTTTTCGCCTTTGGGATGATCAGGTCCTTGCCCGGCTTCGGCCGGGAATGGCACCGGTTGCAGTCGAAGAGGGGGAAGGCCACCTTGCCGTGGCACCGGCCGCAGAACTCCCCCCGCATGATCCCGTTCATCGTCACCTGATTGGCGCCCGCGCGCATCACAAAAATCTTCGGATGACAATTCCGGCAGTCCAGCCAGACGGTGTGCGGGTAATGGGGATAGACCACGTCGGGCAGATCGCCCTTGACCTTGAAGACGACGTTGAAATCGATCGGCGGCATCGTCTTTTTGTTCGGATCGAGCGAGTCGACCGGCCGGATGACGCCGTATTTGAGCGCCGCCGCCCAGTCGACGTAGCTGCCCTGCTCCGACTTGGGAAGGAAATAAAACGCCAGCGGATGTTGTTCCTTCTCCGCTTCGATCAGGATCTGCGCCAGCGAATCGACCGCCTCTCCTGAGACGGCCTCCCCCTGCCCCGGGACGGCCCCCGGCGCGCCAGACGGCTGTCCCGCACCGGTCGGCTTCGCCTGCCCCTGACGGTTGGCGGCGGCCTCAAGAGCCAGCTCGAGCGGAGTTTTCTGAGGGGAGGACGGCGCCGCGCAGGTGGTCAGCCCCCCGGCAAGAAGAATCATGATGAACCAGCCGCCCAGCTTCGCGGCGCGAACGCCCATTCCCCGCACGACCGTCTCCTTATCGTTCCAGGACAATCACTTCGCCCACCATCTGGCGGTGGATGAAGCAAAAATAGGGATAGCGACCGGGCGTGTTAAACGTGTGCTCGCAGGTTTTCTCAGGGAAGAAGTTGTCGCAGAAAATTT
This sequence comes from Nitrospirota bacterium, assembly GCA_016201765.1. Classification (GTDB taxonomy): domain Bacteria; phylum Nitrospirota; class Nitrospiria; order JACQCE01; family JACQCE01; genus JACQCE01. Next base: position 13,059 of record JACQCE010000025.1, on the reverse strand, counting down.
CCAACTGATCGCCGGCGCCCGTGCCCGGCACGCTCGACATTAAATGACGGCGGACGTCGGCGTTGACCCATTGAACCGCATCCCCCACCTCCAGCACCACCGACGCCGGATCGAACTTGTAACTGTCCTTCTTCACCACCACCTCGTAGGTCTTCGGCTCGTCGGCCCGCAAGCCGCCGCCCACCGCCAGCAGCACGGCCGCCGCGCCCGCGATCGCCGCCCACCGTTTCAGCCCCCGTGCCATCCGATCACACATCCCGTGGTTTACTTCTGTGGTGAGGCCTGCGGCGCCTGCGACGGCTGTTGGAAGAGTTGCTCCGTGCCCGGCTTCGGCTTCACATGGCAGCGCAGACAATCGGTCAGCGGAAACGCCACCCGATTATGACACCGGCCGCAATACTGACCGGAGGCGATGTCGACCATCCGCATCTCCGGATTGCCGCCCGCCTTGGGCTTGAAAATCGCGTCGTGGCAGTTCTCGCATTTGAGCCACATCGTATGAATCTTGTGGGGAAAGATCACGTCCGGCTGATACTTGCTCTTCGTGTGGATCAGCACGTCCAGATCCAGCGGCGGCTTGGGCGTGTCGTTCGGGTTGAGCGAGTCCTTCGGCGTGATCTTCCCGCTGCGTAAAGCCTCGGCCCAGTCGACCAGGCCGTATTGGTCCTGGGGCAGATTGGCCAGCTCCAGCGCCAACGGGTGCTCGGCCTGGCCGGAGCGGTTGGCCTCCCCAACGAGGCCGCCGCTCTCACCGCGCCCCGCGATATTGCCCTTGCTGTCGAGAAAAATCACCATCGATGGATCGAGTTTTTTGAGCTTTTCCTTCATCCGTTCAAGCTTTTCCTTGTCCGCCGCACTCTTCTCGGCGGGGGCGGGCGTCTGCGGGGCCGCCACGGAAGCTGAAAGCCCCAACAACGTCAGCACGGCCGCAAGCAGGACCACAGGCCCCGCCACGCCTCGTTCATGACGCTTTGGTTGTCTGACCATCCTGCCTCCTCGCGCCCGGTCGTCCGCCGCCATCGGCATCGGCGGTCCATCGACCCGGCGACTGCAGGTCACGGAGTCGAAGTCTGTCCGCGCGCTTCAGGAATCTGGAACTGGCTCTTGCCCGAATGGCACCGATCGCAATAGAGCGGCGCCCACGCCACACGACCGTTATGACACTTGCCGCAATAATTGCCCTTGATGATCTCGATCATCGTCACATGATTGGAGCCGGCCCGCATCGTGAAGATTTCCTCGTGGCAGACCTTGCACTTGAAGCGGATCCGGTGAAACCAGTGGGGGAAGACGACGGGCGGCATCTCGGCCTTCTCCGCCTCCTGATTCATGGTGATGTCGCCGTATTCGGCTTCACCCACGCGCGGACCGGCCACCGTGATCAGCAGCCCCAGGGCCGCCGTGACGGAGGTCAGGAAGAAGGCTTTGATGAGTATCGAACGCCGCATTGAGGAACCGAAGGACCGCCTACGTTCACAATTATAACGACCGGGGGGGAAACGGTCAAGGAACGACCGCTCCCCCCATCTACGCCCCGTCGGAATACGGTCCACCGCCGTGGCTACGGCCCCCTCATGGACCAATAACCCTGACCCCGCCGAAGAGCGACAACCCAGCCGTCTCATAACCGAGCGTCTCCTCATAGTCCTTGTTGGTCAGATTCTCAATCCGGCCGAACAGTTGCAGCCATGTGGTGACGGCATAGCTGCCGGTGGCTCGGACCAGCCAATAGCTCCCGACCGGACCGCCGCTGTCGAGACGGCGGCCGACAAAATCGACCTCGGCGCCGAGCATCACGGGCGTGATCGGCGTCACGGTCACGCCGAGATGAGCTTTATCACGCGGCCGTCGGAGCAACGTGGTGTCGGTGGTCCTATCCTTGGCGGTAAGGTGCGTGTAGTTCGAAGCGATCATCACCTGTTGGACCGGTTTGAGCGTCAGCGTCACCTCCTGCCCTTCCGCGCGCGCCGTGTCCACGTTGACCGGACAAATACCGAGCGGAGCGTAGGGCGCAACACAGACCGGATCGAACCTGAACTCGATCAGATTGTCGAACGTGGTTCGAAACTGGGTCACGCCGATGATCACGCGCTTATCCCACAGCGACTGCTCCAGGCCGACTTCGGCTGTTTCGCTCGTCTCCGATTGCAGATTCGGATTGCCAAAATTCGGATAGAACAAATCCTGGATCGTCGGACCGTGGAAGGCGGTGCCCAGCCCCGCCCTGACCCGCGTCTGCGTGGGCGCAAGATAGGCCGCCTCGATCTTGTAGGTAAAGGTGTTACCGTACCGGTTGTTGATGTCGTACCGGACGGCGGTCGTCTGCGACAAGCCCTGCGGCAGCTCGATCAGGCTCTGCGCGTAGAACCCGACGGTGTTGACCGTGTGGCGGTTGACGTCGCCGCTGTTCTCCCCCATCGCCCCCTCATACTCGGCGCCGGTGGTCACGTGCATCCAGCCGCCGACCGCCAGATCATGCTGCCAGTCGACGTGCTGCTCGCGGGTGTCGAATTCGGTCCGCTGATACGTCAACAGAAAAGTGTCCAGAAACTTGTTCCAATACTGCGCGGTGTTGAGCGAAACAGTCACCCGCTGGTTCCACCAATCGGCGAGCGGTTTTTGCAGGCTGAGCGCGACCACCAGTCCCTCGGTACGCTGGGCGGCGGCGGGATCGTCGGCGGGCAGAAAGGTGAGCGCATCGAACCCGTCCAGATCGGCCTGGGCCAGCCAGTAGCGGCCGGTGAACTCCAACCGCCCGTCGCCCAGCACCGACAACCCCAGTTTGGACGAGAGCGTCGTGTTCAGATAACTATCCGGCTCGGCGCCAATGGAAACGCGGGAGAAACCCTCCGACCGTTCGTGCGACAGGCTCAGGCTGTAATCGACCGGCCCCGATTGACCGGACAGGGCCGCGGCCTCGCGCGTCGTGGCGTACCGTCCGCCTTCGATCGACAGCGTCGCCTTCGGCGCCCCCTGCCCCTTCTTCGTGATGATGTTGATGACGCCGCCGTTGGCATCGGAGCCGTAGAGCGAGCTCATCGGGCCCCGGACGATTTCGATCCGCTCGATATTGTCGGTCGTCAGATCGGCGAAATCGAACCCGCCGACGGAGGGGTTATTCACCTGTACGCCGTCGATCATGACGAGCGTCTGCTCGGAATCAGCTCCGCGGAGAAAGACGTTCGTGAGGCCGCCCGGCCCGCCGTTTCTCAGCACACTGACACCCACAACCGACCGGAGGGCGTCGCCCACTGTCACCAACTGCCGGTCCTGAAGCTCCTTCGCCGTGATGATCGTCGCCGAACTGGTGGTGGAGTCAAGCGACTGCTCGCTCCTTGTGGCCGAGATCAGCACGGGGGGCACGTCTCCCGATGGCTCATCATCGGCAAAAACATGGCCTGATCCGCCGGCCCAGACAAGCAGGCCGAACAGCAGGATACACGCGGTCTTAATGATTGTGCGAACAAACGACTGGATATGGTTCTGGTGCATGGTCGTTCCTCCCTTTCGCTCGAAGGGGGACGGATGAAACGGGACGCTCGGTCTCCTGGCTTGCGGGGTCGTGCCGTCGTCACGCCTTCCCATGAGTGCAGTGAACAGTGACGAGTGATGAGTGACAAGTGAATGCCTCACCCGCTACTTTTCCTGCCGCTCACAGTGGCTGTCAGCAATCAGTGGTGACGCTTTCCCCGCGAACAGTGGCGGCACCGCTTCCCTCTGGCCCATGCGATGGGGACAGATTTCAAATCTGTCCCCACTGGTTCATGGATTGGGAATTCCCGGCCGCGTCCCGTCGCTTCCTCCCTGTGGTGTGGTGCTACTCTGGTTGTGCCTCCTGTTGTGCCCCTTGATGATTGTGCAACGTAAACTCCAGCGGGACCGTGACGCGCACGCCCGACTGGCTCTCACGCAACGGGGGCGCCGGAAACCGGGCCACCCGGCGGATCGTGTCCAAGGCCGCATCATTCAGAATGGGAAAGCGGGACGGCTCGGTCAGGCGGATTTCACGCGCGGCGCCGTCCGCCGCGATGAAGAAGTTGACGGCGACGCGATCTTCCAGGCCCGACAATCTGGCGCTGAACGGGTAGCGTTTCACTCGTTCCACCGCATCCCGCACGGCGGCGTAATAGGCCGGCCACGGATCGGACGAGGCGCCGACGGTTCCACCCGCCGGCGGTGCGGCAATGGCTTCGACCGCGGTGTCGGTTTCCGGGATGGAGAGCGCCGGCGTCGATGGGGAAGCCGGCGGCTCGGCGGTCGATTGGGACGCCGCCGGCTCCCTCGCCGTCTCAGCCGACACCGGTTGGAGCGGATTCGATTCGGGTCGGTTGGGCATCACACGGCCGGGTTCCGCGCGTGCAGGCCTGTGAATCGGCGAAGGCGCTGCGACGGTGGCTGTTGCCTGAGACCCGGCGGATGCCTCGACCAGCGCCACGGTCACGACGCCGGCCGGCGCGATCTCACCAACAAATGGTTGATCCACGGCAACCCAGAGCAGACCTCCGGCCAGTGCCGCGTGCGCGGCGATTGATCCGACCCAGGCTGTTTTCATGGCGCCTGTTTCCTCATGACCGCCCTCATGGCCTCCCTCATGGCTTCAATGTCACACGGGGCGCATCGGCCGATGGATGGCGGTCGACCACCACGCTCTCCGCATAGAGGGCGTCCAGCTCCGTTTGCGTGAGGACCTCATCCGGCGGGCCGATCCGGCGGGTTTGGCCGCGATCAAGCAGCACGAGCCGGCGGGCAAAGAGCGCCGCCAAATTCAAATCGTGCGAAACCAGCACCACGGTCACACCACGGTCGCGATTAAGCGCCCGCACCCGCCGGTAGACCGCGGCCTGGTGGTGCAGATCCAATGACGCCGTCGGCTCGTCGAGCAACAGACTCGACGGCTGCTGGGCCAGCGCGCGGGCGACCAGCACCTTTTGCCGCTCGCCGCCGGAGAGTTCCAGAATCGACCGGTCGGCAACCGGCTCCAGCTCCATGTCGGCCAATGCGGCCCGCACCGCCTCGTGATCGGCCTGGCTCTCCGGCACCCAGCCCCCCAAAGGGGACAAGCCGCCCCACCAGGTGGATCGCTCGGCGCGGTGGACCATTCGTCCCATCCCGACGATCTCCCGCACCGTGAACGGGAAGACAAACTGGACCGATTGCGGGACAACGGCCACCCGCTGCGCAAATGCCCGGACGGCGTAGTGCGCCAGGGGATGGCCGTCCAGCCGCACCTCCCCCTGCTGCGGCCGCAGGAGCCCCGCCAGCAGTTTGAGCACGGTGCTTTTGCCGGAACCGTTCGGGCCGATGATGCCGATAATCTCGCCGGGCGCGATCGTCAGCGTCAGGCCGCGAACGGCCCATTCGGCCCGGCCGGGATAGCGATACGCCGCGCCGTCCAGCCGATAACCCGCGTGCGTCTCCGTCAGCTCAGTCATTGATGATCGCCCCCTGCCGCCGCTGCCAGAGCAGATAGAGAAAGAACGGGCCGCCCAGGAGCGCCGTGATCACGCCGACGGGCAGTTCGGTCGGCGCCAGCAGCGACCGGGCCAGCAGATCGGCCAGGATCAAAAAGGCCGCGCCGACGACGGCGGCCGCGGGCAGCAACACCCGGTGATCGGGCCCGATCACCAGCCGCAGCGCGTGCGGCACCATCATGCCGATGAACCCGATCATCCCGCTCAGCGACACCACCGCGCCCGTCAGCAGCGCCGTGATCACAAAGACCAGCCGCTTGAGCCGCTCCGGTTCCACGCCGAGACTCTTTGCCGATTCGTCTCCCAGCGTCAGGAGATTCAACTGCTCCGCCCTCCCGATGAGCAGCACCAGGCCGGCCAGGCCGTAGACGAACAACACGCCGACGATTCGATAATCGGCCGAGCCGATGCTGCCCATCAGCCAGGAGAGCAGGCCGAAGAGCCGGGACGGCTCCACCATCGCCACGGCAAAGAGCACCAGCGCGGAGAAGATCGCGTTGATCACCACCCCGGCGAGCAGCAACGTCTGCACGGGCAGCAGGCCGTGCACCGACGCGATCCGGTAGAGGATGAAGAGCGTCAACAGGCTCCCGCCGAAGGCCCAGAGAAAGAGGAGCAGGCTCGCGTCATGCAGGCTGTGGCTCACCAGGCCGCCGACCACCGCGCCCAGCGCCGCGCCGCTGGAGACGCCCAGCACGTAGGGATCGGCCAGCGCATTGCGCAGCAGCGCCTGCAACGATGCGCCGACCACCGCCAGCACGCCGCCGATAATGCCCGCGAGCAAGATCCGGGGTAAACGGATTTCCCACAGCACCATCGCCGGCGGCGATAAGGGCCCGCCGCCGACCCATTGGAGGAAGAGCGAGGGGATGTCGCGCCAGGAGATGGCCACACTCCCCCAGCTCAGGGCGAGCAGGATCGTCCGGATGGAGCACGGCGGCCAGCTGCCAGGCGGCCTCAAACAGACGCGGTCCCGGCCGGTCCATCAGATCGGTGTCAACAACGGCCAGCCGTCCCTGCCGCACGGCGGTCAGGGCCGGCCACCGCAGCCAGAACCGGCGCTGCTCGTCCGAGACCCGCATCGCGCCGCCGGAGCCGGGAAAAAGAATGACGCCGGGGTCCGCCATCAGCACGGACTCCAGGCTGAATTGCGGATAGGCGCCCGTGGCCGAGGCGGCGACATTCCGGCCGCCGGCCAGTTGAATCAACTGATGGATGAAGGTCGAGGGGCCGACGGTCACAAGCGGGCGGTCATTCTGCACGTACAGCACCGAAACCGGCTCGACCCCGCGAAGGCGGGCGGCCAGCGCCTCCCGTTGCGCCTCCAGATGGGTGATCAATCGATCCGCATCGGCCAGCCGCCCCGTCGCCTGAGCCAGCCAGCGGATGTGGCGATAGACGTCGCCGAGCGTTCTGGCTTCGAGCAACAGCAGGGGGATCTTCGCCCGTTCAAGCGCTTCAATCGTCACCGGCTTGACCATGCCCACCATGCCGACGACGAGATCGGGCTCCAGCAGGATCATCTGCTCCACCGCGCCGCTCGCAAACCCCAGACGGGGTTTGGTCAGCGCGGCGGGCGGATAGTTGCAGGCCTGTGTGACGGCCACGACGGCCTCGCCCGACTCGAGGGCAAAGAGCAACTCCGTCACGCTCGGCGCAAGGGAAATGATCCGGCGGGCTAAACGGGGGAACGTGACGGCGCGGCCCGCATCGTCAACAAGCCGGATCGGCTCGGGCGACCCCAGCATGAAATCTATCTGACTGGTGGGCTGACCGGTGGGCTGGCCGGCGGGTGAGGCCGCACCGGCCGGAGCGGAAGAACCGACGATCAGGAACAGGGCCAGAAACCAGCGTGCGAACATAACAAATCCTCACGGTGTGAGACCACACCCTGAGGATTGCACCCTGCTCCTTCACCCACGGGTCGATGACAGGCCGCAACGGTCGCGACGGCGCGCCATCTTCAGCGGACAGGCAGGTCTTCTGGCTCGTGGATCAGTCGATTTAATCCGGCCGCGTAATGCAGCCGGAAACGCCGCGCCTTCCCATGAGTACAGTGGCGAGTTGGAAGTGACGAGTGACAAGTTAATGCCACACCCATCTTCTCAACCTCTACTGTCGTTCACAGTGGCTGGGCGTGATCAGTGGTCATGACGCATCACTCGTCACTCTCCACTCATCACTGCCCTTGCGACGCTCGTCCCCACTTACAGCGGCGGGACCGCTCCCGATTATCACGGGATTCCCTCTTACTTACCCGATGCCTTCGGCCATCGGGCAACACCTGGCCGCGTTGAACTATTCAGTTGTGCGTCCACCATAAACCACATCGTGCCGAAGTGTCAAGCACGGGGCCCTTTTGGTAGTGGGTCAGTTTCACCGTGACCGGTCTCAAAAATAGGGACACGTCCCAATTTCTTCATGCGGCTCGCGGCACGCAACGAAATTGGGACGTGTCCCCATTTTTTGCCACGGGTGAATCCATGAAACTGAACCACTGCCGCCCTTTTCATCTTCCCAGGTTCCCGTCGCTCTGATACAATGACGGAATGATCCTTCACATCATCGTCGCAGCCCGTGCCGTGATCGGACCGTTGCCGGGACTCTTATTCGGGCTCGTGCTGCTCGGCGTCGCCGCCTGCACGACGCCCGGCCCGGTGAAACCCGCCGACCAGGCCGGCCCCGTCGAACCCGTCGACGAATCGACGCCGACGCCGGAACCACCGGCCGTGGACGCGCCGGCCGCGTCCCCACGAGGGACCGCCATCGACACGCGCGCGCCCAAATATGTCGCGCTGATGAACGAGCTGCACACCAAGCACGGCTTCGCCCGCACCGAACTGGAGCGCCTCTTCGCGCAGGCCAGATTTCTGCCCGACGTGCCCCAAAAATTCGCCAAGCCGGCGGAGCTGCTCCCCTACAACCAATACCGGCAGATCTTCATCACGCCGGAGCATGTCGCCAGCGGCCGCAGCTTTCTGGCGCGCAACAAACCCCTGCTGGACTCGGTGGAGCAACAATACGGCGTGGATGCGCCGGTCATCGCCGCCATTCTCAGTGTCGAGACGAAGTTCGGCAAACGGCCTGACGGCGGCTTTCTCGTTTTCGACGCGCTGAACAGCACCTTCACCGGCGTGCCGACCCGCGAAGGCTTCGCGCGCAAGGAGCTGATCGAATTTCTGCTCCTCTGCCGGGATGAACACCTCGACCCGCTGGCCGTGAAGGGCTCCTATGCCGGCGCGATGGGCGCGCCGCAATTCATCGCATCGAGTTACCGGGCCTACGCCGTCGATTTCGACCAGGACGGCCGGCGGGATTTGTGGCGGTCCGACGGCGATATTTTTGGCAGCGTGGCCAACTATCTGAAACAGCACGGCTGGCAGAAGGGGGCGCCCATCCGCCTGCCGGTCACCGCCGATGGGAAGCGGCCCGAGATCAAGGCGCTGCTGACCCAGGGCACAGCCCGAACGACCCCGCTCGAACGGGTGCTGGGGAGCGGCATCGCCTGGGCCGGCACGCCGGGACAGCCCGGACAACCTGGACAGATCGACGGCAACCCGGACATCTCGCTCCTGATCTATCCCACCGATGACGGAGAGCAAACCGCCGCGCTCTTCCCGAATTTTCGGGCGATCCTCACTTACAATCATGCCGTCAACTACGCGCTGGTGGTGTCGGAACTGGCCGAGCTGATCGCGCAACCCCAGCCGGCGACGGACGGCAAGCCGGATCAAACGGCCAATTGATCGGACGACATGATCCGCACGCCCCGTGCGATGAGCTCATTGCGGACGCGCTGATCCGATGACGGATCGACCGGCCGGGTCAGATCCCAGATCACCCGGACGCGAAAACCGGCGTCGGCCCCGTCTTCAGCCGTCCATTTGACGCAAAAATCCCGCGCCAGACCGCAGACAAACAATTCGGTGACGCCGCGCTCCCGCAGATAGCCGGCCAGGCCGGTCGGGGGACGCTCGCCCTTCTCATTCCAATTGTTGCGAAACCCGCTGTACGAATCGCAGGCCGGCTCCATCCCCTTGCGGACGACGGCCGCCGCCGCCGTCCAGGGCAGCGCCGGATGCAGTTGCGCGCCCTCGGATCCCTGCACGCAATGGTCCGGCCAGAGCGTCTGCTCGTGGTTGTGGAGCATGATGGCCTCAAAGGGCTTGCGGCCGGGGTGGCTGCTCGCAAATGACGCGTGGCCCGGCGGATGCCAGTCCTGTGTCGCCACGACCACGCCCAGGCGGCCCGACGTCATCAGCCGGCGGACCGGCTCAAGAATCTGTTCGCCGCCGGCCACCGGCAGCGCGCCGCCCGGCAGAAAATCGGGCTGGAAATCAACCAGGAGCAGCGCCGAGCGGATGGGATCGATCGTGACGGTGTCGCGCGCCATGCCACGTTCTCCTTTTTTCTTATCAGATCAAATCCGACATCATAAAGGCAAGCGTGGCCCAAGCGGCCGACGGGTTCGACACGTCGAAAGGGCCTCCGGCGGTTTGCCGGTATTCACCGCATATGGTACAGTGAACTCGATCACTGCAAGGAGGATCGTTCATGACCGGCGCACCCGAAACCCGAGACCCGAACAGCCAGCTTGCGGCCGCCATCCTGGTCGAGGCGTTTTATATCGCATGCACCCACCGGCAACAGGTGGGTGATAATCTGACACTCGAGCGCCGGCAGGCGATTTTCGAGGAGGTCTGGCGGATCTGGAGTGAAACGGCCCGCGCATTGGCAACGGGCAAAACGGCCCAGGCGCCCAAGCTCTATGTCCCGTCCTCCGAGACCATCCCGTCCGCGATACGAGAGGTGACATAGAAATTTTGCGCAGGGGGAATTCCCCCATTACGATTCACCGTTCACGGTTCCGGCGGGGAATTTGGTCAATGGTGAATCGCAAATAATAGATCGGGTACACCCTCGTTATTCGCACCCTCCCGGCGTGCTGCGCGGGGCGTGAAGTCGCCCCAACTTGAGCCGGCTTGATGACCTTGACATCGTCATACATCTTAAGGAGCCAACATGCCAAAATCACAGGTCACCATTAGACTGGATAAAAGCCAGCTGGCCAGAGCCCGGAAAGCGCTGGGAGCCGAAACCGTCACAGAAGCCATTGAGCGAGCCCTGAGCCTTGCCACCGAGAAAGCGGAGCATGACGCCATCATCCGCCGGTATGGAGGCGCGGGAAAGAAAGATTCCTTTGCCGACCGGTAACCTGGCGATCCTGGACACGTCGGTCTATATCGAGCACTTTCGCACCGGCCGGTTCACCGAACGCCTCATCCAATCCCCCTGGATTGTCCGCTGCTCGGCCGTGGTGTTGCATGAGCTGCGGCGGGGAGCCCGCAGCATGATGGAACGGCGCTTCGTGTCCGAGCTGGCCCCAAAAATCCAATTGATCACGCCGACGGAACGCCACTGGATCGACTCGGCCGAGATTCTCGCTCAGATCCGGCGCAAGCGGGGTTATGAACCCGATAAACTACGGGACCTCGCATTCGATGCATTGATCGCTCTGTCCGCCAGGGAAGTCGGCGCGATACTCATTACCTGCAACCATGATGATTTTGCCGCCATTCATCATTACAAATCGTTCAAGGTTGTGTACTGGTAACAACACACCATTCGCCCCCGTAGCTCAGGGGATAGAGCAGCGGTTTCCTAAACCGTTGGTCGGGTGCTGACGACGCCCCACAACCCGGGGCATCGTCCCCCGATAGGAGAAAGGCTTATTGGTATTCGCACGCCTCTCGGCGTGCTACCGGCTGAGAGGATGTGAAAGTTGCCCTCGTAGCTCAGGGGATAGAGCAGCGGTTTCCTAAACCGTTGGTCGGGTGCTGATGCAACCCGAAGGGTTGCATACCTCGAGAGGAAGAAGGCGTATTGGTAGGCGCACGCTGAGAGGATGTGAAAGTTGCCCTCGTAGCTCAGGGGATAGAGCAGCGGTTTCCTAAACCGTTGGTCGGGTGTTCAAGTCACCCCGAGGGCAACTTTCACATGATCACCTCTCAGCGTGCTGCACGGGGTCAAGTCACCCCGAGGGCAACTTTCACATGATCACCTCTCAGTGTGCTGTGCGGGGTCAAGTCACCCCGGGGGCATGGGTGACAGGAATGGCAAATTATAACGGGGGCAAGGCTGGCAGTATCGGCTGTGCTTGCGGGGTCAAGTCACCCCGGGCAGAGGCCACAGGAGTAGAAGTGCTCGGCGGGGTCAAGTCACCCGATACTAAATACCCCACCGCTGGTCTAGGATAGCTTTCATCTTCTTACTGCTTCTTAAATTCCCCCGCCAGACCTCGGCCAGTCATATAAGCTACAAGCGCGCTATTTAAAAATAGAATCAACTTCCGTCGAACCACCATCATTTGCTCTAGCAATTCTCTGGTATTTTCTCTAGGAGTAATTCCAAATGAAATCTCATTTCTCAATTGATCCGGCAATGAATAATATGTCTCTATGCTTTCTCCAGAACCACGAAAGATAACAACAGATTCAACTGGTTTGTCAGGCTTTTCGAAACTCCCTCTAAATTCTCTAAGAACCTTAGCAAAATACGAACGAAGATAATGAAACGTTGCCTTACTCCTAATATGTTCGATTTGGGAGAAAATCTGGCTCCGTTTCATCCTCCTTAAGGTATCCAACGCCTCTTTCCCTTCCTGATCCAACCGATCTTCAATGCCCTGAAAATTAGGGAGTTGCTCCATTTGCTTGATGACCTCAAATGCCTCATGAAGGTAACTTATCATTAACCGATACTGCATCGACAAACGACCCTTTGCAATCTCCTTGGCAATTGGATCAACTGGAGATGGGCCTTGGTGGGCATTCATCCACTCCGCAATTCTCTGCATATCGTTGTAGGCTGCCATAAGGCGTAGCAAATCTAACCCAATTTGATCCGACGCTGGAAATACTTTAAGCACGGGAAAGGAATACCGCTTTTGAAGTTCATATCTTTTTTTTAGTTTTTTGGGCATGTAGTGATATCGCCGGATAAAAAACTCAGACGTAGCAATATACCATCAGAGATACTTGCAGAATTTATAAACTGTCCGTACTGTTTCCATCTCGCCCGTGATTGTTCCATTTGTTTTCTAAAAAATCAATCGATTGCAAAGCTTAATATCGACTTATTGGGTTGATTATATTGGATCTTCTGGATTCAAACCAAGTCACTACCTGTTACCTCTCGTCTTGACCTGTCATCCAATCGCACTACAGTGGGTGCGTTTTCGGCAAAACAGTAGTCGGCCCCGTGAAGCTCACCAGAAGGCTTGCCCGCGCGCGCACGCGGCGATTACAATAGATCCATGGCCGATAACGCAATCACCCGGCAGGTCAGCGAGCGGTATGCCCGTGCGGTGACCACGGGCGAGCAGCTCTGCTGCCCGACGGGTTACAACTTTGATGAGTTGAAACGCTTCATCCCGGATGAAGTCCTCCGCGCCTCCTACGGCTGCGGCACGCCGGCCGGTCTGGCCTCGGTCAAACCAGGTGAAACGGTGCTGGACATCGGATCGGGCGGCGGGATCGATTGTTTTGAAGCGGCGCGTCTTCTCGGGCCGACCGGCCGGGTGATCGGC
>JACQCE010000023.1 GCA_016201765.1 Nitrospirota bacterium | reverse complement strand
TCGACCGTACCCACCTTCCACGGTGAGAAAATCGCCATGCGGGTCTTCGATCGCGGCCGGGTCCGCCTGGGGCTGGAGGAATTGGGCTTTTCCAAGCAGAATCTCGAGCGGTTCGAACAGCTCATTCATCAACCGTCCGGCGTCATTCTGGTCACCGGACCCGCCGGGAGCGGGAAGAGCACGACGCTCTACGCCGCCCTCAACGCGCTCAAATCGGTGGACAAGAACATTCTCACGGTCGAGGATCCCGTCGAATATCAGCTGCCGCTGATCAACCAGATCCAGGTCAATGTGAAGAAGGAGCTGGGCTTTGCCAACGCCTTCCGCGCGGCCCTCCGCCAGGATCCGGATGTCATCATGGTGGGGGAAATCCCCGATCCGGAAACGGGAATCCTGGCGACCGAGGCGGCGCTGACCGGCCATTTGGTCCTGGGCTCGCTGCACACCACGGACGCGAAAAGCGGGGTCATGCGGCTGGTGGAGATGGGCGTGGAGCCGTTTCTGATCGCCCCTTCCCTGCTCGGCATTGTCGCCCAGCGATTGGTCCGGTGTATCTGTCCGCAATGCAAAGAGGACTATGAACCGAAAAAATCGGAATTGGGGCACCTGAACCTGACTGATCTGCCGCCGGGCATGACCGTTTGCAAGGGCACGGGATGCGCCGCGTGCCAGCAGCGCGGCTACAAGGGTCGGACCGGCATTCACGAAGTCCTGGTGGTTGATGAGGAGATGAGGGAACTGATCAGCGAGCGGGCGCCCGCCACCTCGATCGCCGATCACGCCAAAAAAACTGGCTTCACCGACCTGCGGTTTGACGGGATCAAAAAAGTGCTCAACGGGCAGACCACGGTGGAAGAACTACTCCGGGTCACCAAGGGCGTCTGACTCACGCTCCCCCGGGCTTCTGCGACGCCGCTTGCCCCAGCACCTGCCGGATCTTCTCAAGCACCTTGTTCGGCGTCGTGGTCGCCTTGATCAGAAAATCGGCCGCGCCGAGCTTGATCGCCTGTTCGACCTCTTCCGACGCCCCCTTGGCGGAAAAAATGATCACCGGAATTTTTTGAAGCCGGGCGTCCGCCTTGACGGCCTGCAGCACCTTGAATCCGTCCATCACCGGCATCATCAGGTCGAGCAGGATGATGTCGGGCATTTCCTGGCTCAGACACTTGAGCGCCTCGACGCCGTTGTTGGCCGTGGTCACCAGAAACCCCTCGGGCAGCAGCTTGTTCTTGTAGGCCCGCTGATAGAACTCGGTGTCGTCCACCAACAGCACCTTAGCCGTCATTCGAACTTCCTCCGCTCCCGGGCGGCGCCGGCACGTGTTCCGACGATCCCACCTGCCGGCGCACCCGCGCCAGCTCCGCTTCCAGCCGTTCCAGCCGTTCGCTGACCGGGTCCGGGATGTTGGCGTGATCCATCATCCGTTCCTCCTCTTCGCCGCCCGCCTCCATCCGCTTCACCCGGCCGGGAATCCCCACCACGGTCGAATGGGCCGGCACCGATTTGAGCACCACTGAATTGGCGCCGACCTTGACGTGGTCGCCGATCGTGATGCCGCCCAGAATCTTGGCCCCGGCGCCGACCACCACGTGATGGCCCAGCGTCGGATGGCGTTTGCCCCGTTCCTTGCCGGTGCCGCCCAGGGTGACCCCCTGAAACAACGTCACATGATCGCCGATCTCGGCCGTCTCCCCGATCACGACGCCCATTCCGTGATCGATGAAGAAGCTCCGGCCGATGGTCGCTCCGGGATGAATCTCCACGCCGGTCAGGAACCGGGACAGATGCGAAATCAATCGGGGGAGCACGGGCAGGCGCCATCGCCACAACCGGTGCGCCAGCCGGTGGAGCACCACCGCCTGAAATCCGGCGTAGGTGAGAAAGACCTCGACCAAATTGGTCGCGGCCGGGTCCCGTTCGAAGACCGCGCGAAGATCGCTTTTCAGATTCGTCAACATCGCCGGCTACCCGCGCCGCTCCAGCAGGCAGACGGCCTGTGCGGCCATGCCCTCGCCGCGTCCGATCGCGCCGAGGCCCTCGGCCCGCTTGGCCTTGATCGAAATCTGCGCCGGATCGATCGACAACACCTTGGCCAGCGCCGCCCGCATGTGCTCGAGATGGGGGGCGAGTTTCGGCGCCTCGGCGACGATCACGCTGTCGAGATTGGCGATCTCGAACCCCGCGGAGCGGATTTTCCTCCCCACATCCTCCAGCAGGACGAGGCTGCTGACGCCGCGATAGGCGGGGTCGGAATTGGGATAGTAGGCGCCCAGGTCTTTGAGCCCGGCGGCGCCCAGCAGGGCGTCGCACAGCGCGTGCGTCAGCACGTCGGCGTCGGAATGGCCGTCCAGTCCCTTCGAGAAGGGCACCGTCACCCCGCCCAATACCAGGGGACGTCCCTCCACCAGGGGGTGCAGGTCATACCCGATGCCGATGCGCATCATGAGATCAGGGGGGAGTTGCTCAACTCCCCCCGGGTGATTTGTCTGCGGGGGCTGCCGCCCCCCCGCCCCGGCCCCATCGCCCAACGCCATTGAATCATATCTCGCATGTCAAATCGATGCTCGGCTGACTAGCGCCAGAAGGAATCCTCCATCATGACGATCGACCGGCAGCCGCCGTCCCCCGGCTCGCCAGCCAGCGCTCGGCGATCGGGAGGTCGTCGGGCGTCGTGATCTTCACGTTGGCCGGGGAGCCCTCCACGACCACCACGCGATACCCCAGCCGTTCCATCAACGCGGCGTCATCGGTGCCGAGCACGCCCTCCGCCGCCGCGCGCGCATGAGCCTCCTGCAGCAGGCTCCGGCGAAACACCTGCGGCGTCTGCGCCAGCCAGATGTGCGACCGCGGGATGGTCTGCTGAATGATGCGATCCTGACCGACCTGCTTGGGCGTGTCATGCAACGGGATGGCCAGGATGGCGCCGTCCGCGCCGGCCGCCGCGTCAATCACGGCTTCGATCTGCTGAGCTGTCACACAGGGACGCACCCCGTCGTGCACGGCGACCCATTCAATGTCCGAAGGGAGGGCGTTGAGCCCGTTGCTCACGGACGCCTGTCGTTCGTCGCCGCCGGGCACGATCGCCGACACCTTGCGAAATCCGAACGGGCGCACCATCTCCGCCTCGCACGTCTCTTCCTCGCCCGGGGGCACCACGATCACGATTAGCCCGATCGAGTCGGTCGATTCAAACCGGTCAATCGTATGGGCCAGAACCGGCCGGCCGGCCAATTGCAAAAACTGTTTGGGGCGTCCACGCCCGCCGTCATGTCCGCCCGCGCCGTTGGCCCCGGCCTGCCGGTCGGCGGACCGCTCCATGCGGCGGCCGCGGCCGGCCGCCACCAACACGGCGGCCACACTCATTCCTGCGGCTCCTCGCGGAGTTTGGTGAAGATCATCCGGCCGGCGGTCGTCTGCAACACGCTGGTGACAATCACATCGACGTATTTGCTGATCAACCGCTTGGCGTCGTCCACGACGACCATCGTGCCGTCTTCCAGATAGGCGACGCCCTGCCCGGCCTCCTTGCCTTCCTTGAGGACAAACACGCGCAACGATTCGCCCGGCAGCACCACCGGCCGCAGCGCATTGCTCAGCTCGTTGATGTTCAGGACCTTCACGCCCTGCAGGCTGGCCACCTTGTTCAGATTCAGATCGTTGGTCATGATCTTGGCGCCGAGCTTTTTGGCCAGCGCCACGACCTTGGCGTCGACCTCCCGGATCTGGGGAAAATCATCGTCCACGATCCGCACCGTGATCCCGGGCATCTCCTGCACGCGGCGCAGCACGTCCAGGCCGCGCCGGCCTCTCGCCCGCTTCAACGAATCCGACGAGTCGGCGATGTGCTGCAACTCCTGCAGAATGAACTGGGGCAGGATGAAATTTCCCTCAATAAACCCCGTTTCGCACAGATCGGCGATCCGCCCGTCGATGATGACACTGGTGTCAAGAATTTTCGGCCCGGGCCCGGCCCCCTGAGCGGCCGCGACCGCGCCGCCGGAGAGCCGTGGGGTGTTGCCCCATGCGATGCCGCCGGTCAGACGACTGCCGATCACCCCGCCCAGATAGCCGAGCAACAGCACGGCGCCCAACCGGCCACCCCCCCATCCACTCCATGCCCCGACCCCCTCCCCCATGACCGGATGGCTCAGGGCCGGCCCGACGACCAGCAGCAACAATCCCGCCGCGCCGATTCCGACCGTCGCTCCCAGGCCGGCGCCGGCCAGCAGGACGGGGGGAACACGCGCGACCATCCGCTCGGCGAGCACGGCCGCCCCGCCGAAAAACGCCCCGACCACAATCCCGTGGAGACTGATCAGGCCGCCCGTCCACCGGGGGGCAAAGACCGTTCCCCCCAGCAGCGCCGCCAGCAGGACGAAGCCCGTCCGAATCAACCAGCCGTTATTCATATACGACCCCGTTTCTCCGGCCCATGGGTGCGTCCGCCTATGGGCTCACGGTCACAAACAGCATCTGTCCGCCGCGATTCAACAGCAGCAGGACCGATTCGCCGGCGTGAAGTTGACGGCCGATCCGCCGATAGTCGTCGAGATTTTTGACCGGCTGGCGGTTGATCTCCACGATCACGTCCCCGGCGCGCACGCCCGCTTCCTCCGCGACGCTGCCCCCCTCGACGTTGACGATGACGACGCCGGTGATCGCATGCGGCAGATTCAACTGGTCGGCCAGGGTCGGCGTCAACTGCTGCACCTCCAGCCCGGCCAGCGCCTCATTTTCCGGCGAGGCCCCAGGGCCCCCGCCGCTGCCGGCGACCTCCTTCGGCTGTTCCTCAATTTTGACGGTCAGTTCCTTCTCCCGTTTTTCGCGGATCACCACCAGGGGCGCCTGCTGGCCGACCGGCGTTTCCGCGACCAGATTGCGCAGCTGCCCCGCGTTGGTCACGTCGTGCCCGTTGTATTTGACGATCACGTCGCCGCGCTTCAACCCCGCCCGGTCAGCCGGCGTGTCCTTCAACACATCGCTGACTAAAGCGCCGCGGGCGTCCTTCAACCCGAACTGCTTGGCCAGGTCCGACGACACCTCCTGGATGCTCACCCCCAGCCAGCCGCGGGTGACCTTGCCCTCCTTGATCAGGCTCGTCATCACCAGGCGGACCATGTTGCTCGGCACCGCGAAGCCGATGCCCATGTAGCCGCCGCTCCGGCTGAAGATCGCCGTATTCACCCCGATCAGCTCACCGCGGCTGTTGATCAGCGCGCCGCCGGAATTGCCGGGGTTGATGGCGGCGTCGGTCTGGATGAAGTCTTCATAATCGGCGATGCCGACGTTGGCCCGCCCGACCGCGCTGATGATGCCCATGGTCACGGTCTGATTCAGGCCGAACGGATTGCCGATCGCCAGGACGTACTCACCGACCTTCAGCTGCCCGGAATCGCCCCAGGGCGCCGTCGGCAGATTGGTCCCCTCGATTTTGATCACCGCAATGTCGGTCTTCGGGTCGGTGCCCACCATCTTGCCCGTGAACTCCCGCTTGTCGGCGAGCAGCACCTTGATCTCGTCCGCCTGGGCGACGACGTGATTGTTCGTCACGATGTACCCGTTGGAATCGACGATGACGCCGGAGCCCAGACTCTGTTCCCGCCGCGACTGGGGCGCTTCGAACTGCCGGAAAAAATCATCGCCGAAAAAGCGGCGGAAAAATGGATCTTCAAACAGGGGATTTTGCTGCGCCCCGCCCTGACGTCCCTTGATCACGCGGCTCGTGGAAATATTGACCACCGCCGGCGTGGCCGCCTCGGCCATCCGGACGAAGAGCTGATCATCGGCCGCAGGCCCGGCAGGCAACGGCCCATTGGCCCCATTTGATCGAGCCGGCGCGGGGGCCGGCGAGGTGGCGGCCGCCACCTGTTCCTGCACGGGGCGGTCGGCGTGGAACCAAGTGATGTCCGTGGCCAGCAAGAGTCCGATGATGATGCCGATACTGATCATGACACTGCCGACAATCCATTGCCGGATCGGAATCCGGCGGTCGCGCTGTTCGAATGACATGAAAAAAACCTCCTTTATGATATGTGGTGAGCAATCGGTCGTGCTGCTCCCGTTGTATTGTGTTTATTATACGGGTAGATCCGGAAGGTTGTAAAGATAACCGCTACGGCGTGCGGTCCCGGTGGCCATGATACTCCAGCAGGGTCACCAGGACCAGGATGATCACCGCCTGAAGCAACAACAGCAGCGCCTCCGTCAGGGTCGCATCGCGCAACTCAAGCGCGGCCAATCCCAGTGCGATATTGAGCAGAAAAATGAACCAGACGGCCATCGCCGGCCGGCGCAGCAGCTCCAGCAACCGGTGGTGCAGATGATCGGTGCCCACGTAGTCGATCCATTCCTGAAACGTCCGCACCCGGCCGGAGACCAGCCGCGCCACGGTGATGTGCACCATGTCGAAAATCAGGACGCCGAAAATCAGCAGCGGATTGCTGATCGAGACCAGCGGATCGCGTGACGACCAGTCGCCGGTGACCGCCAGCGAGGCCAGCATGAATCCGACGAACGATGCCCCGCTGTCGCCGAGAAAGATCAACGCCGGCCGTTTCCACCGCCAGTTATAGAACAGAAAACCAAGCGAAGCGCCCACCAGGGCCGCACTCATCCAACCCAGCAGGGGCTGATGCATCTGAAAGGCGATGACGCCCATGAACCCCGCGATAATGATCGCCAGCCCCCCGGCCAGCCCGTCCAGCCCATCGAAGAAGTTAAACGCGTTGGTGATCCCGATGATCCAGAGCGCCGTCAGCGCCAGATTGGCCAGCTGGCCCGGCAGGGTCTGGGGAAAGAGCGTCAGCATCTGACCGGACAACATGACCACCACCACCGCGGCCATCTGCACGATCAACCGCCAGGAGGCCGGCACCCCGCGCCAATCGTCAAGCAGGCCGATGACCAGCATCATGGTTGCCGCGCCGACCAGCACGCCCATGCCCTCCACCAGGATCGAGTTGGCCGCCAGCGCGCCCAGCATCGCAATATAGATGGCCACCCCGCCCAGTTTGGGTGTCGGGCGGGCATGCCGTTTGCGGCTGTCCGGCCGGTCGATGATCCCCAGTCGCAAGGCCGCCCAGTGGCACAACGGCATGGCCCCCACGGAGAGCGACAACGAGAGAAGAAAAATGAACAGCCACCGGTGGCCGACTTCCTGAAACCAGCCGGCGACCGGCGGCAGCACGATCAGGCCGGCGACCGCCAGTCCCCACAATCCCGTCCATCTCATCGCAGGGGGCGCTGTGGGAATCATGGCCGTCCACGCCGATGCGCGATACGTTCGCACGCCGAGAGCACCCGTTGCAATTCGCGTTCGGTTAATTCCGGATGGATCGGAAGCGACAGGGCCTCCCGCCAGATGCCGTTGGTCACAGGGAAGCCGGACTGTTTCAGATACCGATGGATCGGGTTGAACACGGGCCGCCGGGCCGTGACGCCGGCCGCCAGTAGACGCGCCATGGCGCGATCCACGCCGCCCGGAATTCGAACCACATAGCGGTAGTAGGCGTGCCCTCGATCGGCCGGAATCGCCGGTCGGCGCCACGGCAGCCCGGCCAGGGCGCGGTCATAGCGCCGGGCGATCCGCCGCCGCCGGGCCAGAATCACGGGCAGGCGTTGCAATTGGCTCAGGCCGAGCGCCGCGTGAAGGCCGGACATTTTAAAGTTAAAGCTGGGGACCAAACGCACCTGTTCGTCGCACGTTCGACCGTCGCGAATCCTTCCCAAAAGGGTTGAAGAGGCGCTCGCCACCATCCCCCCCTCCCCCGCGGCGATCAGCTTGGTCGCGTAGAACGAACAGATCGCCACCGCGCCGAACGAGCCCACCGGACGATCCCGATAGGAGACGCCCATCGTCTGTGCGCAATCCTCAATGACGGGAGGCCCCAGCGCGAGCAAGTCTTCCAAATCGGCTGGCAGGCCGAAGAGATGCGGCACGATGACGGCTTTGGTGCGTCGACGCAATCGCCGGCGGGCGTCGTCGGGATCGAGATTGAACGTCTCCGGATCAACATCGACCACGCGGGCCGTCGCGCCGGCGGCATGAATCGCATGCCACAGGGCCGCGCAGACATAACTGGGCAGGAGCACCTCATCGCCGGGGCCGATCTTCAATGCCCGCAAGGCCAGATAGAGCGCGGCCGTGCCCGAACTGACGGCGACCGCCCCGGACGTGCCGAGCGTCCGGGCGACCGCCGCTTCGAATTGCCCGATGACGGGCGCCGGGGACAACCGGCCGCTGCGGACGACCGCCGCCACCGCCCGCACGTCGGCCGGCGCAATCCAGGGTCGTGTATGGGGAACAGGCGGGGCTGGGCGCCGGTGGGAGCCTGAACGGGAAGCGGTCACGGAGGCGCGCAGGCGTCGCACACGGGATCGTCAGTCGATGTTGATAAACAATCGAAGGGGTATGAATCCCTCGGCATTCCGCACCCGTCCCTGGATGCCTCGAAAATTGGCGGAGGCCCTGGCGACGTCGATGATCGACAATCCTTCAATATTGGTTTTCATCACCTGCGACCCGTGCGACTTGAGCGCCTTGAGCTTCTTGTCCAACACGGAATCGATGTTCACGAAGACCGTCGGGGTGAAATTCTGGGTTGTCGGCCCTTCATAGAACAAGACGTTCCGGGTGTAGCGGGTCGCGGTCACCGTACAGGTCGCCAGATGGCGGTGGTCCTGATGGGTGTCGTCGCCATAATGGACGAAGATGAACAACGGATCCACTTCGGTGATCACCTTTTCGATGGACTGGATCAACTTCCGATCAACGCCGACCTTGGTATCTTCATGGGTGCCCCAGAAAATGCGCCGCGCGCCGATCAATCGCGCCGCGGTCTCCTGTTCCCGTCGCCGGACGGCCTCATGGCCGCCCTGCTCGCCCTTCGTAACGATCATCAAATGGATCTGATGGCCATGTTGGGCATACTTGATCAAACTGCCGCCGCAGCCGATTTCGATGTCGTCGGGATGCGCGCCGATGGCCAGAATATTCATCGGCGGGAGATTTCTGTTGACGGGCCGGCGCCGCTCCGGTTTTGTCGTCATGGCAGCCGCCCTTGCAAGAGCGCGCCCCTGGAGGCCCGCAACCGCGTCAAACTTTCCGGTCCGCAATTGAAGAGCAGGTCAATCATCGACAGTCCCGGCTCGAAGGCGCCGTACAACTGCGGATACGCGGGATGGATGAATTGTTGGACTTCGACGAGGATGTGCGCCGATTCGAACGCGCTCAGATCGAGATAGTGCCGACTCCCCGACCCGGCCAGATACCGATCGGCCCCGATCTGCCGGCAGATATCGATAAGCCGTTGATTGGGTTCCTCGGTCAGCGCCATCTCGGAGGCCAACCGGGGCGCCCAGCGGATCCCCAGCGCGGAGGCCAGCCGTTCCATGCCGGCCAGTGACAGATCCACCAGCCATTCCCATCGCGTCGTATAGAGCGGCTCGAACAGCGGCGCGTACCGGTCGAAATGGGGCGCCTTGCGATAGGCCTGTGTGAGCGTCCGCCAATGGACGCGCTGCCAGTCGGTCTCGGCGACCCGGACCTCCTTCAGCCGCTGGGGAAACGCATAGTGCACCGGCACCGTCAGCCATTTCCAGCCCTGCGGCGTCTTGATCCGGTTGCGATTTTGCCATTCGTTCTTCTGGTATTGGACATTGTCCAGCACCACGAACCCGTCGGCCTGGTCGATTTTGTCGAACAAACCCGACCAGGGCAGGTACTGTGGCTGGTGCACCGCCACCCGCATCAGCGACTACTCGTGTCGACCGCCCTCCTGTTTTCGACAACGCGCCTGGCACCAGCCCAGCGACACGATCGCCACACTGATCATATCGAGTGATACGAGGTAACAAAGCGTGTACCACTCATCCGGACGGTTGGTATACCCCAAAAAATGGAGCACGATGAAGAGCACGGTTCCCATGGCAACTGCCCCCTTTCCAATTGCAGCACAGCGTGACGCACCGCAGTAAAAATTTTCGCCATTATAGAGGGGTTCCGCCAAGAATGCAAATAGATGATATGACGTCGCTACGGCGCATCCCGCCATTGATCAAACGTCGCCGCCTGTCCCACCGTGCGATCCTCTTCATCCAGAACGGTCCAGACGATTGCCCCTTCAATCTCAAACCGGCGGCCGGTCTTGGAGATGCGGATGCCCCGGTACCGGTCCAGGTAGCCCTTCTTCGCCGCCTCGGCCAACAACCGGGCCCGTTCCTCCCGCGCCACCGGCTCGGCTGTCAACCGGGATGGCGTCGAAGTGAACGCTTCCCACGTGGTCTCCCAGAGCTGCAGGGCGGCTGCATTGCCGTAATTGATGATTGGATCGGGTTCGGTGCCGTGCGACAGCACGACGGCGGGATGGTGATAGAGCCGCTCGGCCAAGACCTCCTGCGTCCCGGTCTCTGATAACAGATCCCTCCCCGTCCAATGACGAAAACTCCGGAGCAACCGCTGCGTGTGGAGGATCAGGAAGGGCAACGACTTCGTCGGCAGTGTGGTCATCATGACCGGCCTGCCTACGGTATCAGGCCCGCGCAGGAGTGTCAATTAATTGAAGGGGGCTCGCGTCGGTCATTCGATGTGGGGCCCGTGCGGATCACCACCGCGCAATCATTGGATAAATTCCCCAAAAGCTTCGCTTTTGGGTTGGCGATGCCCCCACGCCCCGATGTGCATTTGCCGTTGACATCAGGATGAGCAGTTCCTATGATGCCCGAATGGCTCGACTGTCCATGCCCGGCCATCCGTCCGATCAGCTTGACTACACGCTGACCCAGCCGCCCGACGGACGCAAGGCGACGACGCTGGTGATCTACCTGCATGGGTTCGCCTCCGACCAGTGTGGCGAAAAGGTTGTCTATTTACGCGATTGTTTCAACGGCATTGGCTGCGCGTTTCTTGCGTTTGATCACCGCGGCCACGGCCGTTCCTCCGGCACGATGAAAGAGCTGACGATTTCCAGAAATCTGGAGGATCTGGCCGCCATGCTCCACGCTTTTGGCAGGGACTATTCGAAGACGATTCTGGTCGGCTCCTCGATGGGGGGACAGACCGCGGCCTGGTCTGCCGCCCGCCGTCCCGATCTGGTGGCCGGGGCGGTCCTCATTGCGCCGGGTTTTCGATTCATCGAACGGCGAATGGAGGAACTGGGCCCGAAGGGGCTGGCGCAACTCAGGAAGGAGGGGCAGATGACCTACAAGAACGAATGGGTGGAGACGACGGTCGGGCCCGCCCTCTTTGACGACGCGGGGCAGTATACCGTCGATCAGTTATTGCCGGTCTACCGCACGCCGACGCTGATCATCCACGGCACCGAGGATGACTCGGTCCCCTTTGAGGACAGCGTGGTGTTTACCAAGCTGACCAAGGCCAGGCCGCTCGAATTGTTGCTCATTGCCGGGGGTGATCACCGGTTGACGGAGTGGAAGGAGACGCTCTTCTCCGCGGCGCAGGAATTTTTACGGCGGCAGCAACTGCTCGATTAATCCGCGGACGCCAGCCGCCCCCGTACGTCCGATTCCTTCATGCCCTCGATCTCCACCACCTTGCGCGGCGAGCCGTGACCGGTCACGACGCGGACGCATGCCGCCGGGACTCCCAGCGCCTCGGCCAGGACCGATTCAACCGCCGCATTCGCCTTGCCCTTCTCCGGTGGGGCGGTCACACAGATCTTCAGTGCTTCTCCGACCCAGCCAGCGATGGCATTTTTAGAGGACTTGGGAACGACCTTCACGGAAAGACGCATGAGGCGTTCATGACAAATGTCGAATAAGGTCAATTAAGTGACGAGTGACAAGGGACGAGTGAAAACCAATCCAGCTGTTGATCGGTTGGCGTTTCATCTGTCATTCGTGCTCTGCGCCACTTATCACTTGTCACTCTCCACTTGTCACAAATTGACCTTATTGGGCGGTTGCTGCCCCGCAAACCGGGCGGCCAGATTCTCGATCACCATCCGCCCCATGCGGATGCGGGTCTCCTCGGCGGCCGATCCCAGGTGCGGCAGCAGGACGACATTTTTCAGCCGTCTCAACGCGGACGGCACGGTTGGCTCCTCCTCGTAGACGTCAAGCCCCGCCCCGGCAATCCGGCCCTGCTTGAGAGCCGCAATCAACGCCGCCTCATCCACGATCGGCCCGCGCGAGGTGTTGATCAGATAGGCCGTGCGTTTCATGAGATTCAGCGCGGCGCGGTCGATCAGATGACGGGATTCCTTCGTCAGCGGCAGATGGAGCGTCACCACGTCGGCCCGTCGCAGCAGCTCCTCCAGCGAACAGTGCCGGGCGCCCAGGACCACTTCCTTGATGAGCGGGAGACGGGTCCGGCTGTAATAGAGAATGTCCATGTCGAATCCTTGAGCCCGCCTCGCGACGGCCTGACCGATCCGTCCCATCCCGATGATCCCGATCGATTTCCTGAAAATCTCGCCGCCCACCAATTGAGTCGGCGACCAGCCCGTCCACCGTCCTGAACGGACCAGCGCCTCCCCTTCGGGGAGCCGGCGGGCCGCCGCCAGAATCAGCGCCCAGGTGAGATCGGCCGTCGCTTCGGTCAGCACGCCCGGCGTGTTGGTGACATCAATGCCGCGGCCGCCGGCCGCGGCCAGATCGATATTGTTGTAGCCGACCGCGTAATTGGCGATGATCCGCAACTTCGGCGCCGCATCAATCACGGCGGCATCGATCGGATCATTGAGCATGGCGATCAGCCCCTCCGCCTTCCCGACGCCCGCGCACAGCTCCTGCCTGGACAGCGGCTGATCACGGCGGTTCCACTTCAGTTGGAACAGCCGCTTCAGTTCGAGCATGATCGGAGACGGCAGCGCCCGGGTGACGAAAATCCTCGGTTTCATACGGGCGGCGGCGTGATCACTTCAGCAGGCCGGCCAGGCGATGACGTCGAAACTTCGCCACCTTGGGCGCGATCACGGCCAGACAGTAGGGTTGCATGGGATTACTGCGATAGTAGTTCTGATGATAGGCCTCCGCCCGGTAAAACTCCTTCAGCGGCGTCACCTCGGTCACAATCGTCCCGTTCCAGAGCTGGGCCGCCTCCAAATCCTTGATCACTTTTTCCGCCGTTACCTGTTGATCCGGCGTGTGGGAAAAAATTGCCGACCGGTATTGAGTTCCCATATCGCCGCCCTGCCGATTCAGCGTGGTGGGATCATGGATGGCAAAAAAAACCTCCAGCAGATCGTAATAGCTAATGACGGCCGGGTCAAACGTCACCTGCACCACCTCGGCGTGGCCAGTTCGGCCGGAGCAGACCTGCTCGTAGGTCGGGTTTGGGGCCGGCCCGCCGGCATAGCCCGACTCGACCTTCATGACACCCTTCAGGTTCTGGAACACCGCCTCCAGACACCAGAAGCACCCCCCGCCCAGCGTCGTCACTTGTCACTCGTCACTCGTCACTTGTTATCCTGTCAGTTGTCCTGCCTGTACTCGTCACTTGTCACTCGTCACTCGTCACTTGTTATCCTGTCAGTTGTCCTGCCTGTACTCGTCACTTGTCACTCGTCACTTGTCACTCGTTATCCTGTCAGTTGACGCTTCACGCACCACCTCCGGCAGCTGATCCGGCGCGTGGGCGATCAAATCCGGCCGTTCGCCTCCCGGGTGGTCGGCATAGCCCCAGGCGCACCAAATGGTGGTCGCTCCAAACGCGCGGCCCATGGCCAGATCTGCAGCCGTATCGCCGATCATGACCGTCCGCGCCGGTTTCTTTTTAAACCCGCACCGCCGGGCCGCCGCCTCCAAGACCATCGGATCGGGTTTCCCCTTCGGGCAGGTATCGCCTCCGATGACGGTCATGAAGTGTTTGCTGATTCCGAGCACTTCCAGCAGGCGTCGGGAAATCCGTTCCGGCTTGTTGGTCACACAGGCCAGGGTCCCCATGGCCGCGAGCTGCCCGATCGCCGGGGCCACGCCGTCATAGAGCCGGGTGTCGACGGCCACGTGCGCGAAGTAATCGTCTTCATAGAGCCGGCGGACGTCGGCGACACGG
>JACQCE010000024.1 GCA_016201765.1 Nitrospirota bacterium | reverse complement strand
GCAGAGGGGTCACCGGACCGGCCGCCAGGATCCACCGGTTCCCGCAGGATTCAACGATCTTTGCCAGCCGGGCGGCCGGGCTGGAGGGATCGAGCGGCACGAAGACGCAATCAGCCTTGTAAATCCCCAGAATGCACAGGATCGCCATGGGCGACTTGGGCATGAGCAGGCAGACCCGGTCCCCCTTCTTGCATCCCCCATCCTTGAGCAGCCGGGCCAGCCGGTTCGACCCCGCCTCCAACTCGGCGTACGCCATCTTGTTCATCTGTGGGGGCCCGTTCACGGTGAACCCGTTCAGGGTGAACCCGTGCGGTCGGCTTGATGCTTCGCCAATCCGATCCTCCGATGCCCCCACACCCCGCGCTCGCCCCGGCAGAGCCGTGGCTCGCTTCATCGCCTGGGACGAGGGCGACGGGAGCGGCGGATTGAACGCGACGGCAACCGCGTCAGGCCGCTGTTCGGCTTGGATCGTGACCCAGTCCTGGAGCCGTTTGATCATTTGATGTGGGGGCCCGTGCGGGTGCGAAGATCGTCCTCCGATGCCCCCACGCCCCGATGGGTATCTATGGCACGATTGAAGACGATGCGAGTGTGTTCCAATTCTTCCTCGTTCGGGGGAACATCCAGAATGAATGTCCGGCACCCCAGGGCGATCTGCCTCGCCAACTCCCCAGCCACCCGTGCATAGCTTCCGACCAGATACGGGCACATGCTCTTGTAGTTTTGAAACGGCGCGAGCCAGTAGATGGCGTCCGGCGCCGTTGCTTCCGACCCGGAGAGCTGCCGGTGCCATGAGGAGTCCGACACCTTCATCGCCAATTGATGGGTCAGTTGCCCCTTGCGCTCCTCGGGAAACCTCGCGCGGGCGATGGTCCAGGCCTCGTCCGAATCCTCTCGAGCGATGACGCCGACCCGGATGCCCCACGCGATGGAGGGATCCCCGGGAGTCTCCTCCCCCGCGGGCGTGGGATATTTGACGGCCGTCGCCTGAAGCGCCTTCACGGCCTTCAAGCCGGCCTCGGACGAACCGGAGACGAAGACGCCGGGAAAGAGCGCCGGCGGCAGGGATGGACTCAGCTTCAATTTCTCCACCGCGTGGAATGCACCGTCGTAGCTGACGGCCAGGGGGCCGGCCAGCAGCGCCTTGATGATGGTCGTGTACTCGACCAGGCGATCGTATCGTTGATCATGCGGGGTCGGGTCGCGCAGCGCGTTGAGGTCGTTTTTAAAGCCGCCGGCGACCATATTCAGGTAGACGCGCCGCCCGTGAAGGTGCCCGATGGAGGCGACCATCTTGGCCACCGTATAGGGATGCATATAGACCGGCTGCACCGCGACCAGCGGGCAGAGGCGCTCCGTCTGCTGGATGATGATCTGGGACAGCAGCCAGGGATCCACCAGCGAGTTGTCCGTATAGACCAACGTCCCTTGACACCCCGCCCGCTCGCTCCAGCGGGCGGCATCGATCACCTTCTGAACATAGGCCCCCCGCTCACACCCGTTGGACGGCGGGCAGGTGGAAAAGAGGTCAATTTGGATTTCCGGCATCAGCGCTCCCCCTACGACTCCCTCTATGACTCCCCCTACGACTCCCATTGCCGCGCTCCTGCAAATCCCCGCCCCCGCCCGCGTGACGTCTTATGGCCGGCCCGCTCGAGGAGCCGCTGATAGAGGCGCTCGGTCTCCGACACCATCCGGTTGAGCGAAAACTCTTCGGTCACGCGGCGGCTTCCGGCCTGACCGAAGGCGGCGGCCATCTGACGGTTTTCAAGCAACAGGCAGATCGCGCGGCCGAGCGCCTCCGGATCACGCGGCGGCACCAACAACCCCGTCCGACCGTCCTCGATGATTTCCGGATTTCCTCCGACCCTCGTCGCAATCACCGGGACGCCCATCGCCATCGACTCGAGCAGGACATTCGGCAGCCCTTCGCTGAGCGATGGAAGCACCGACACGGACGACTCCGACAGCAGCTCCGGCACATCGAGCCTCATCCCCGTAAACACGACGCGCCGGCCGAGACCGAGGCCCGCCGCACGGCGCTCCAGTTCGCTTCTGTACGCCGTGTCCTCCACGATGCCTCCATCCCTCGAGATAAAGCTGCTTCCGACGATCAGGAAGCGGGCCTCCCGGAACCGGCCGGCGACGATCGCCGCCGCCTGTAAAAAGTCCTCGATCCCTTTCAGCTTGTGCAACCGTGAGAGCATGACGACCAACGGAGCGCGGGAGTCCAGGCCAAGCTCCCGGCGCAGATGGCCGTTGCCGTTGCCATTTTCATTGCCATGACCGTTCCTGCTTGCGAATCTGGAGAGGTCGATCCCATTTTTGATCACGGCGATCTTCTCCGGTCGATAGCCTTCCCCGATGAGCCATTGCTTGACGGCGTCGGCGTTGACCAGAATACAGTCGGCCAGGCGGCAGGCCAATCGCTGCATCCACTTTTGCCGGGGAGTGAGATAGACCCCCGTATCCCGAATCGAGGCGATCACGACCGGCGCCCCCGACAGCCGGGCGGCCGGGACGGCGAACACATTGGCATAAAAATTATAGGCATGAACGATGTGGATGCGGTCGCGCTTGAGATCCCTGATAAACCGCCATTGCGCGTTCAACGCTTTGTAATGATAGAAACTGCGAATGTGGTATTCGGTCAGCGGGATCCGGCGCGCCTCGATCTCGTT
>JACQCE010000030.1 GCA_016201765.1 Nitrospirota bacterium | reverse complement strand
GGGGCGGGGAATCGCGGGGTTGACAAGCTTTTCACCGGTAGACTAAGGTACATCTCCCCCCGTCGGGTGACGGGGCAATCCCTCGAAAGGATTACAACGATGCCAAAACCGGAACGCCATGTCTTCGTCTGCACACAGATTCGTCCTCAAGGCCACCCCCGCGGGTGCTGCAACGACCGGGGCGGGAAGGACGTGGTCATGCAATTATTCAATGAGTTGGAACAGCGGCAACTGATCGGCACGGTCAACGTGACCGAGACGAGCTGCCTCGGGCCCTGCCCGCTGGGGCCGATGATGGTCGTCTACCCGGATGCGGTCTGGTACAGCCGGGTCAAAGAGGACGACGTGACCGAGATTGTCGAGAAGCATCTGGTGGGCGGCAAGCCGGTCGATCGCCTCAAGGTGCCGGAAGAACTGTGGGGATGACCGGCATGGCCGGCGCCGTTGCCATCGACATCAGCAAGCTGGTCAAACGCTACGGTTCGACGGCGGCGGTGGATGGGCTCGACCTGACGATCCAGCAGGGCGAGGTCTTCGGCCTGCTCGGGCCGAACGGGGCGGGCAAAACCACCACGTTGAAAATCATGACCACGCTGTTGCGCCCCACGTCGGGCACGGTGACGGTGCTGGGGCATGACGTGGTGGCCGACGCGGACGCCGTCCGCCGGTTGATCGGCTATGTGCCGCAGGAACGGGCGGTCGACCGCCTCCTGACGGCGCGGGAGCATTTGGAATTGTTCGCCGATCTGTATCATTTGTCTCCTGCGGTTGCCGCCCCCCGGATTCAGGAGGCGCTGCGGCTGGTCGATCTGGCCGACCGGGTCAACGATCCGGTGGGGAAATTTTCCGGTGGGATGAAGAAACGGGTGGAGATCGCCTGCGGCCTGCTCCACGACCCGAAGATTCTGTTTTTAGATGAGCCGACGCTGGGGCTGGACGTGCAGAGCCGGAGCCAGGTCTGGAACCATATCCGGCAGTTGAAGCAGCGCGGCATGACCGTCGTGATCAACAGCAATTATCTGGAGGAGGCCGACCAGTTGTGCGACCGGCTGGCCATCATCGACCGGGGACGCTTGCGCGCGCTGGGCTCCCCCCGTGAGCTCAAACGGGGCTTGGGCGGCGATATCGTGACGGTGTCGTTGGAGAAGGCGGTGGCCCAGCCGCAGCAGCTTCGCCAGGCGCTGCAGGCGGTCGCCGGCGTGCGGGAGGTCTCGGTGGATGGGACATCGGCCCGGCTGGCGCTGGCCCGGGAGACCGGTTTGAGCGCCATCGTCGAGCAGGTCCGACAGGCCGGCGGGGAGCTGCAGGCCGTGCACTATACCCACCCGACGCTGGAGGAAGTGTTTATCCATTATACGGGCCACAAAATTCGCGAGGAGGCCATCCAGTGAATCCCTACTGGCAGGAAACCGGCGCGCTGACCCGCCGCTGGTTCCGGCGGCTGCTGCGCGAACGGATGACGCTGATTTTCGGATTGTTCCAGCCCATGCTCTGGCTGCTGCTGTTCGGCAGCAGCTTTAAAAATGCGACCAACCCGCTGGCCTTCGGCACGGGCAATTACTTTGCCTTCATGACCGCCGGCGTGGTGGTGATGACGGTGCTGAACAGCGGCCTGGCCGGCGGCGTCGACCTGATCTTCGACCGGGAGACGGGGTTTTTGGACCGGTTGCTGGCCTCGCCGATCGCCCGCAGCAGCATCATCGTGAGCCGCTTTCTCTTCGTCTCCGCGCTCTCGGCGCTGCAGATCCTGATCATTCTGGGCACGGCGCTGCTCCTGCACGTCGTCCCGGCCACGGGCCTGGCCGGCATCGGCGCGATCCTGCTCGTCGGCGTCCTGCTGGGCGTGGGACTGACCGCCCTGTCGTTGGGGCTGGCGTTTAAAATTTCCAGCCACAGCGGTTTTTTCTCGTTGATCGGCTTCATTACCCTGCCGCTGATCTTCATCAGCAGCGCCCTGGTGTCGGTGGAGACGATGCCGGTCTGGCTGAAGGCCGTCGCGCTGCTCAATCCGATGACCTGGACGATCAACGCCGTCCGGTCGCTGATCCTGCACGGCTGGCTCTGGACGCAGTTGGTGATCGTGATCGGGGCGCTGATCGCCTTCGACATCGGCTGTGTGACGCTCAGCAGCCGGATTCTGCGCCGGGCTGTTGGGTAGTCGAGGATAGAGGCGGATTAGGGATTAATGGGGCAAAAGCGGATTAAGGATTAGTAAAGCAACGGCGGGGTAAGGATTAAAGAACGCGCATGCCCGACCAGACGACCACGCTGACGATCCCGATTTTTCCCCTGCCCAATGTCGTCTTCTTCCCCAAGACTTTTCTGCCGCTTCACATTTTCGAGCCGCGCTATCGGGAGATGGTGCGCGACGCCTCCGAGGGCGACCGGTTGATCGGGATGGTCCTGCTCAAGGACGGCTGGGAGCAGGACTATGACGGCACCCCGCCGGTCCACCAGATCGGCTGCGCCGGCAAGATCATCGCCCTGGAGTCGCTGCCCGACGGCCGGTATAACATGATGCTGCACGGCTTGTGCCGGTTTACGATTGAATCGGAATCCCGCGCCAAGGCCTATCGGGAGGCGCAGGTCCGCCGCGCCCCCGAGGCGGACTGGCGGCGTGTGAGCGATGCGGTCCTCAAGGAATTGCTGGAGACGGTGGAACTCATCGCGAACCGGCCGACCATGCCGCAGGAACTCTCGGCGTTGCTCGAGGCGAGCGGCGATCCGGAGCAGGTGGTCAATCTTGTCAGCAGTGAACTGCCGCTGACCGAGAACGAGAAACAGTTTCTGCTGGAAGCGGAGAGTCTGGAGCAGCAGGCCCGGCGGCTGGTGGATTGCATCCGCCTGCATGGGCAGTGATCAGCGGTGCGGGTCGTCACACGGTTCAACCATAAGGAGCGAACGATGAAAACCCTTGGACAGATGATGGGCGCGGGATGGATGTTGGCTGCGGCGATGGCGGTGCTGGCCTTTCCGGTTCAGACGGCCCAGGCGGCGATGGAACCGATGCGCGGCGACGACCCCAAGCATACGCCGGTGATCACGGCGCCGGAGACGGTCAAGCCGGGCGAGCCGTTTCAGGTGACGATCGCGGTCGGTAAGACGATGCACCCGTCGCAGACCGACCACATGATTCAATGGATCGAATTGTTCGCCGACAACGTCCCGCTGGCCCACGTGACCCTCAGCCCCGTGGTCACACAGCCGGTGGTGACCGTGACCGTGTCGTTGCAGCAATCGGCCACGTTGCGGGCGCTGGCGCAGCCGAACCATTCCGCGCCGTGGGAAGGAACCAAACCGATCACCG
This sequence comes from Nitrospirota bacterium, assembly GCA_016201765.1. Taxonomy (GTDB): domain Bacteria; phylum Nitrospirota; class Nitrospiria; order JACQCE01; family JACQCE01; genus JACQCE01. Next base: position 790 of record JACQCE010000030.1, on the reverse strand, counting down.
TGACGCCGCCGGCGCCCTCAAAGCCGTAACGGCGGGAGCGACGCCATGACCCTGAACGAAGGCGACAAGGCGCCGGCCTTTACGATGCCGGGCAGCGACGGCAAGCTTGTCTCGCTCGATGAGCTTCGAAAAGAACGGTGGGTCGTCCTCTATTTTTATCCCAAGGATGACACGCCCGGCTGCACGAAGGAAGCGTGCGACTTTCGCGACCTGAAAAAACAATTTCATCAGGCCGGCGCGGTCATCGCGGGCGTCAGCCCGGACAAGATCGCCTCACATCAGAAATTCGCCGCCAAATTCACGCTGCCCTTTCCCTTGTTGAGCGATGAAGGCTCGAAGATTGCGACCGCCTACGGCGTCTGGAAGGAGAAAAGCCTGTACGGCCGGACCTACATGGGGGTGGAGCGGACCACCTTTCTGATTCGACCTGACGGACGCTTGGCCAGAATCTATCCCAAGGTGAAGGTCGACGGCCACGCGGACGCGTTGCTGGCCGATTTGAAAGAATTGCGACGACAGGAGCCGGCCCCTGCCAAACCGGCCCGGAGGTGACATGAAGACGGGTGTATCAACGTCCACCGCTGTTCATCGATTGCGCGCGGGGTGGCTGATCCCGGCGCTGGCCTTCGCAGTGTTCGTCTCGGGCTGCGCCGTGCATCTGGGCGCGCCGTTCAACACGGACGAGGTCCGGACGGTCCAGGTGGGCACGACCACCCAAGCGCAGATCGTTGACCGCTTTGGGCAGCCGTTCAGTAAGGGATTGAAGGACGGCCGTCCGCTCTGGACCTAT
>JACQCE010000029.1 GCA_016201765.1 Nitrospirota bacterium | reverse complement strand
TACGCCATGTACTCCGCCATCTTGTGCGCCGCCAGCACCTTCGTGATCGCCGCCGTCAACGTCGTCTTCCCGTGGTCCACGTGCCCGATCGTCCCCACGTTCACGTGCGGCTTCGTCCGCTCAAATTTCGCCTTCGCCATAATGACCTCCGTAAGTGCTTAAGTGAAGAGTGGAAAGTGGATAGTGGATAGCAACCGCAAGCTTGGACGGGGGAAAGAGCAAACCGGCTTGCGCTGCCTATCGTTCATGCTTTTACTTTCCACTCTCCACTTTCCACTGTCCCCCATACTGGAGCCCTTGACCGGGATCGAACCGGTGACCTCTTCCTTACCAAGGAAGTGCTCTGCCAACTGAGCTACAAGGGCCTTGCTCCGAGGCCCTCTGGCCGAGGAGCCCAGATTCTTCCCTTTACGATCCCGCGTCAACAACTGCCGTCCCACATCACGCTCACAGAAACATCTGCGGCCCCTCATGTTGCTCGGGGCCCGTTTTCCCTACGGGAAAACGGGAGCGGGAAACGGGATTCGAACCCGCGACCCCTAGCTTGGAAGGCTAGCGCTCTACCGCTGAGCTATTCCCGCAAGCTGGAAAATGGAAAATAGAAAATGGACCGGCTTCTGTCCCCATTTTCCACTTTCTATTCTCCATTCTCAGTTTGGCTTCGCCGAGCGAAGCCAAACTGGGGAGGGGAGGGTTCGAACCTCCGAAGCCCGAAGGCGACAGATTTACAGTCTGTTCCCTTTGTCCGCTTGGGTACCTCCCCTAATGAGTAAAAAGTGAATAGTTGATGGTGGATAGTGAAAAGCGATCAACAATCATCCGCGCCTTGCGCGTGCCTTCACACTATCCACTCTTCACTGCCTTTCAACTATCCACTGTTCTCTGGAGCCACCGGAGGGAATCGAACCCCCGACAGGCTGATTACAAATCAGCTACTCTACCCCTGAGTTACGGTGGCTATTCGCGCACAATCCTTGTCCCATGTCATCCGCTTCACGCCCTGATTCGCAAATGGAACAGGTTTTGCTAACGACTACGCCCCGTGCAAAGTGATGATTATATGGAAATTCTGCTGCGGAGTCAAGAGCTTTTCTTGCTCACTACGTAATGGAGGAAACTTCATGCCCCATCGTCGAAACCTCGGACTATTCTACTGCGCGCTGCTGTCTGCAATCGTGACCGGGATCGTCGCCACGGAACAATCCGGGCTCGCTTCGGACATCGGCCTGGACCCGTCTTTCACACAGTCCTATTTCCACGATCTGAGCGAAGAAGCGGGGCTCGCCATCAGCTACGTTCAAGCCGCCCCCGCCGAACCGTTGGGCTTCCTCCACTTTGATGTTGGTGTGGAGGCCAGCTTCACCCAGATCCATTCAGATGCCGCCTACTGGCAATTGGCCTATCCCGGCACCCCTCCCAGCTACCTTCCCGTCCCCAAGCTTCGGGCCCGGTTCGGCCTCCCGTTGAGCATCGACGTCGGCGGCAGCTATGCCTATGTCCCAGGGACCAACGTCAGAATGGCCGGCGGTGAAGTAAAATGGGCCCCATTCAAAGGCGGGGTCATCATGCCCGCCGTTGCGATTCGCGGAACGTACACGACGTTGATGGGTGTCAGTGACCTCGACCTTCAAACCTATGGCGCAGATGTGAGCATCAGCAAAGGATTTGCAATCTTTACTCCGTACCTTGGGGTGGGACAGGTCTGGATCAAGAGCAAAGTCACCAGTTCCGATCCTCTCGTCATTGCCCTGAATATTCAGCCGGAGACCATCAGCAGAACCAGGGGATTTGTCGGTCTGCAGATCGGCATCCCGTTCATCAACTTTGCCGTCGAAGCGGCCTTCTCCTCCATTCCCACCTATACCGCCCGCCTCAGTGTCGGCTTCTAGCCTGTCTGATAAAAGCGGGCGATTTGATCAACCACATACGTCTGCTGCGCTTCCGTCATCAATGGAAAGACGGGCAGGGCCAACGTTTCCTCCGACGCCCGCTCGGCCGCCGGGAAGGCGCCCTTCGTCCATCCGAACCGCTCAAAGCAGGGCTGCAGATGGAGCGGCACCGGATAATAGACCTCGCAACCGACCCCCTGCTTGCGTAAAAAGCCAGCCAGTTCATCCCGCCGCTTGGCGCGCACGACATAATGATGGTAGACCATGGTGAAACCCGGTCGTTCGACCGGCGGCGTAATCCAGTCCAATAGCTTGCGCGACGTGAACAGCCCGGCATACCGCGCGGCGTGCCGGCGCCGCGCCGCCGTCCATTCCGCCAGATAGTCAAGTTTCACCAGCAGCACCGCGGCCTGCAACGCATCCAACCGGCTGTTCAGGCCAACCTCATGATGATGATACCGGTCGACCATCCCGTGGTTGCGCAACCGGCGTAAACTGGCCGCCAAATCGGCATCGCCGGTCAGGACCATCCCCCCGTCGCCGTACCCGCCCAGATTCTTCGTCGGGAAAAAACTCAGGCAGCCGATCCTCCCCATCGCCCCCGCCGCCCCCTGCGGACAGGCGGCGCCGATCGCCTGCGCCGCGTCCTCGATTATCTCGATCCCTTCGCGCCGAGCGATACGAAGCAACGCGTCCATGTCGGCGCAATGGCCGAAGAGATGAACGGGCAGCAGCGCGCGCACGCGGAGCGGGTTCCTCCCCTCCCGGCTGCGCCGGAGCGCGCCCTCCACCTGTTCCGGATCAAGCGCCAGCGTGCCGGGATCGATATCGGCAAAGAGCGGCGTCGCGCCGACGAGCACAATCGAACTGGCCGTGGCAAAAAAACTGTACGGGGTCGTGATGACGGCATCGCCCGGTCCGATGTCCAGCGCTCGCAGCGCAAGAATCAGCGCATCGGTGCCTGAGGCGACCCCGATGCCGTGCAGCGGGGAAGACGACGCGGACAGTGCCTGAATCCACCTGGCCACGGCCTGTTCGCACGCCTCAACCGTCGGCCCCAGGATAAACTGCTGCTGTCCCAACACCCGGTCCACGGCGGCCCGAACGGCCGGCTCCACCAGTTGATATTCGGCTTTCAGATCGACCAGCGGAACATTCACTGAACCACCACCCCCTTCGCTCTCAACAGATCGGCATAGAGTGCCTCTTGCTGCCGCACCATCGTATGGATATTAAATTCGTCCGGGAGCGATGACGCCGCGGCGCTCATCCGTTGCCGCACCGCCGGCGCGCGCAACAACTCATCCACCCGGCCGGCCAGCCCCTCCACATCGCCGACCGGCGCCACGTAGCCGTTGACCCCGTCCTGGATGATATCGGTCACGCCGTCGGCCGCCGTGGCGACCACGGGCAGGCCGGCGGCCAGCGCTTCAAGAATCGCCCGCGGCAATCCTTCCCAACGCGACGTCAGTAAAAAGAGATCAGCCGCCCGCATCAATTGGGGAATATCCCGTCGCCATCCCAACAAGATCACGCGCCCCTCCAACCCTTCGGCACGGATCTGCGCTTCCAACTGCGGCCGTAATTCGCCGTCACCGGCGATGAGAAAACGGGCATCGGGCCGGTCGCGACACACGCGAGCGGCCACCTCGACAACATCCCCGGGCGCTTTTTGCGGTTTCAGACAGGCCACCGTCAACACCACCGGCGCGTCCGGAGCAAGGCCCAGCGCGGCGCGCACCTTCGCCCGAGCCTGAGACCGTTCCTCAGCCCGCCCGCCCCCCTCTTGAAGCGTCGCGAGATCGATGCCGCTGCGGATCAGCACGGACGGCGGACGACCGTCGGTTCGCTGGCCACCGGACGCTCCAAACAGGCCGATGGCTTCGCCGAGCCGTCGATTCGCCTCGGAGACAACGATGACGGAGTCCGTCAACTGTGCCATGAATCGTTCGAGCCGAATCAGGAATCGACGAAGCCACCACGGCTGCCCGTCATGAAAACCGAACCCGTGATACGTGTGGATTACAACAGTCGCTCCGGCCATCCTTGCCGCGTAACGCCCCAAAATCCCCGCTTTTGAACTGTGCGTATGGACGATCATAACCGGCCCGGCCTCTTCACGGATACTCAACAGGCCGCGCCGCAGCGACAGCAGGGCCGACAGGTCGCGCCAGGGGCGGATCTGTCGGATCAGCGACGGCACCCATGCGACGGGCACGCCGGCCAGTCGGCGCGCCTCTTCATCGAGCAACCCGCCGCAGCCGGTCATGAGATGGGGCGTGAAGCGGCGGCGGTCAAGATGTGCCACCGTGAACAACGTGTTTTCCTGTGCGCCGCCGAGCTCCAACCTGGTGATGATATGGACCACCGGCACGGCCCGCTGCGTGTGCGGCGGCCGCGGGGGCGCCGTCGTTGGCTGGTCCTCAAGGCCGGTCGTCATCGGGATCGCGCGGCCTTCGATCCCCGACCGGTCCGCCTGGCCCGGCCGGATCCGCCGGATCGGGCAGGCCCCAGGATTGCCTCGGCCGCCTCCTTCCCCTGCCGGACCGCGTCTTCCATCGACGAGTGCTCCCACGCGCCGTACCGGCCGATCGACCGCACACCGGCCTGCCGCAACATCCGCGACAGCCCGGTGAGAATGCGCGACCGCGCCCGGTCGAAAATCACATAGGCGTAGGGAATCTCGACCACCTCCCGCATGGTGATCCGGTCGTCGGCCCGGAGCAATCCCGCCTGCCGCAGTCCCGACACGGTCTGCTCGATGGCCTCATCGGGCGTCACCGCACGGTCCGGGCGATGCGAACATTCCACGGAGATCAACGTCTGTCCGGGCGGCGCGACCGACGGGGACAGATTGGAGGGGAACCCGACGCGATAAAACGGAAAACGGGGCTCAGGGAAATAGATCCAATGATACGGCACAATCGTCCGACGGTCGACGCCGAGGTTGACGTTGGTCACCGAGACATGCGCCAGCCCGGCCATCTGACGACGGACGGCGGCCGGCACGTCCTCCGCCCGGCGGACCAGCTCCGGCACGGGCAGCGTGGAAATCAGATGGCGGTACCGCACCCGCTCGCCGGTCTGAAACTCCACCACCCGGCGGCCGAGATCGATCGACGTCAGCTCGTGCTTGAGGTGCAGGCCCGTCGTGATCTGCCGGGCAAACGCGTCGGGGTATCGCTGAATGCCGCCTTCCTTGGGATAATAGAAAGAGGGGTTATACCCCATGTTCCGGTTCGCCAGCCCCAACGCCCCCTGCACCACCTCTTCCAGCGAGGGCACCGGAATGAGCCACCCGCCGCCCCAGTCGCACCCGAGTTGACTGAGCGGCCGCTGCCAGAGTTTTTCATTAAAGGGCGTCATGAAATGTTTGGCAATCCCGGCCCCGAACGTGCGCAGGACCCATTCGCCAAAGTGACGGGGCTCGGCGCGACGGCCCGACGCCGGCTGCTGCCGCCGCCCCCAGGCCTCGATGAAGCCCATCAGACATTCCTTGACCACGTCGATCGGCAGGCCGAAGGTGTTCGCCTGGAACGGATAATCCGTGAACACGCCGTGCGAAAAGATGGCGGCCCGGCGTTGGTGGGCGACCAGTTCGCTGCCCGCCTCGCGCATCAGCCGTTCGGCCAGCGCCTTGATCTCCGGACGTCGAAAATGCATCAGGTGGCCGGTGCAATCGAACGTGAAGCCGTCCCGCCGCATGCTTCGACAAAGCCCGCCGACCACCCCCTCCCGTTCATACAGCCCGAACGACGCGCCGGCCTGCCGCAGATGAAAGGCCGCGCTCAAGCCCGCGAGACCGGCCCCCAGAATGACCACCGCTTCATCCCGCTCAACGCCCATGCGTGACTCCCGTGCGATCCCCGGCGCGCCCCCCCGTGCCCTCCCGTGTGTGATGGCGCCCGGTTCCCTGCGGTGTCATGTCCATTCGTTTCAGCCAGACGGCCGCGCCCAGCAGCAGCATCGTCACCGCCGCCACCAGCATCACCGCGCGGTTGAACGGCAGCCACATCACCCCAAGGCCCGCGCCTCCCAGCACCAACGACGCGGCGCAACTCCACGCCACCACCTGGGGCACCGTCAACGCCCATCGGCGAAGCCGCAGCGCAAAATGATCGGGACTGCCCAGAAACACCGGAATGCCGCGCAGATACCGGATCACCATCACAAAGAACGTGTCGAAAATCGGGACGCCCAGGATGAGCACCGGCGCGAACAATCCGATCACGCTGCGGTGGGTGTATTGCAGCGTCATCGCCACGGCGCCCAGGAGAAACCCGATGAACATGCTGCCGGCGTCCCCCATGTAGATCCGCGCCGGATGCCGGTTGTAGAACAAAAATCCGAGCAGGGCGCCGGCCAGCGCGGCCATCTGCACCGGCGCGTCCGCGTCCGCCGTCGCCACGGCCGCGATGAACAGAAAGATCGCCGACACCGCCGCCACCCCGCCGGCAAGCCCATCCATCACATCGATGATATTAAACGCATTGATCAATCCGACCATCCAGATCATCGTCAGCGCCACCTGCGCCCAATAGGGCAAAAAGGACAATTCAATCCTGATGTCGCTCTTGATCAGGACAAAGACCGCCACCAACTGGCCGGCAAACTTGGCGCCCGGCGTCAGGACGCCGAAATCATCGATCAACCCCAGCATCACCACGATCGTGCCGGCCAGCAACAGCCCCAGCACGGCCCGGCTGAAATCGAACGTCATCGCCAGCGTGATCAAAAACGACAGGTAGACCGCCAGGCCGCCGAGATAGGGCACCGGCTCCGCCTGCCGCTTCAGACGGCCGTCGGGCCGATCGACGATGTTGAAGCGCAGCGCAGCCTTCCGGGCCAAAGGCGTGCCATATAATGACAGCACCAGCGCCAGAAAAAACGCCATCCCGTCAACAACCAGCGGCATCCCGCCCCTCCCTCATGATGCCTCTCCCCCTCATGTCTCCCCATTCAACGTGCGCCCGAACGCCACCACCTGATCGTACCACAGGGCAAACAGCCAGATGCCCCACAGCAGGAGGCTGTAGTCATCCTCGCCCCGCTGGTGCGCATTGAACCACTGATCAATCGTGCGCCCGTTCCAGAGCCGCAACCGGGCGGCGGCCGAGCCGTTGATCTGTTCCTGCGCGCGGCGTCCCATCGGTCCTCGAAACCACCGGGCCAGCGGCGGTTCGAATCCCTGCTTGGGACGGCGCACCGTGGAGGCGGGCAACCGCTCTGAAGCGGCCAGCCTGAGAAGATACTTGCCCGTCCCGCCGCGCACCTTCATCCGCGCCGGCAACGCCGAAACCCAATCGATCAGGTGATGGTCGAGATACGGCACCCGGGCCTCCAACGACACCGCCATCGCCATCCGGTCGACCTTCACCAGCAGATCATCGGGCAGCCAGGTGCGCATGTCAAGCTCCATCATCGCCCCGATCTCCTCCTCCCCCCCATCCTTCGATGACGGCCGGCCCCGATCGGACCGCCGTTCGGCCAGCAGCCGCTCAAACCCGTCGCACAACGACCGCGCCGCATCGTCAACCACGCCCGGCTCCTCCCACAAACGCCTCACCAGCGAGGGGGAGGCCGTCGCCGCCCAGCCGAGATGGCGGCCGGCCCGGCCCGCCTCCCAGTAGGCGCCGAGCGCCTGCCGATGACGCCACGACGGCGCCCGCGCCAGGATCAACGATCGGAGCGCGCCGGGCACGAGCGCCATCAGCCGGTTCCATCGTTGCAGTCGATAGCGCCGGTACCCGCCGAACAACTCATCACCGCCCTCGCCGGTCAGCACCACGGTGACCTCGCGCCGCGCCAGGCGCGACACCAGGAGCGTCGGCACCAACGCGGGATCGAGCACCGGCTCGTCCAGCGCCGCCACCGCCTGCGGCAGCGCGTCGGCAAACCGCTGCTCCGTCACCACCAGCTCGCGGTGGACCGTTTTGAGCGCCGCCGCCGCGGTCCGGGCATATTCCAGTTCGCCTTCTCCCGCCATCCCCTCGAACCCGACGGCAAACGTGTGCACCGGCTGGTCGAGCCGGCTCCGCATGGACGCGACAATCATGCTCGAGTCGAGTCCACCGCTTAACAATGCGCCCAGCGGCACGTCGCTCACCAGGTGCGACGCGACCGAGTCATCCAGGCGATCCCGCAACTCGCGCGCCAGCTCCGCCTCCGACGACGGCGCCCGCTCCGCCACTCCGGCGCCCGATTCCGCCGACAACTCCCCCGGTCGCCAATAGGGCACGAGATCAACCCTGCCGTTCCGGACAATCGCCACCGTCCCTGGCGGCAACTTGAAGATATTGGGAAAGACCGTGTTGGGCGACGGCACGTACTGGAGGAGAAACAGTTGGGCGAGCGCGACCGGGTCCAGCGCGGGCAGACGGCCCAAACCCCGCAGCAAGGACCAGAGCTCTGAGGCAAAGATGAGCCGTTCCCCCTGTACTGTGTAATAGAGCGGCTTGACGCCCAACCGGTCTCTGGCAAGCAGGAGAATATTGTTGGCCTCGTCCCAGAGCGCGAAGGCAAACATGCCGCGAAACCGCTGCACGCACTGCCAGCCGTCCTGTTCGTACTGGTGCACGATGACTTCCGTATCGCTGCGGCTCTTGAAGGCGTGGCCGGCCCCCTCGAGGGCGTCCCGCAATTCGCGGTAATTGTAAATTTCTCCGTTATAGACCACCGTGACCGTGCCGGTCTCATTGGTGACTGGCTGCTGCCCCCCCGCCGGATCGATCACGGCCAGACGCCGGTTGCCCAGGCCGATGGAGACAGATGAGGCCGATGGGCTCACACTGGTGGCTCGGGGTGTGGGGGCAGCGGAGGACGCTTCTTTGCCGTTCGCCGCACGGGCCCCCACATCCAATGACGGCCAGATAAACAGCCCTTCTCCATCCGGGCCCCGATGCACCATCGCATCGGCCATGCGCCGGATCGTCTCCGGATTCACCGGCTCGCCGTCCCATCGGATGATGCCGCAGATCCCGCACATGGCCGGCTCACCCCGCTCCGGCTGGGGACGGCGCGCGTCCCGCCATTCGCCGTCGTTTGTCCAGGGCGCGCCGCATCAACATCACGGCGTGCGCCGCCCGGGCAAAGAGGCGCGGCTGCACCGCCAGCAGATACCCCAGATCGACACAATCCGCCCAGAGGAGCAGCGGCCAATGGCGCCACAGCCGGCCCATCGGCTCGTTTTTGATCAGCATCAGATGGCGGTTGAGCAGGATATG
>JACQCE010000028.1 GCA_016201765.1 Nitrospirota bacterium | reverse complement strand
TTTGCCGCCGGGTACGATCTGCGGACTGATGAAGGCTACGACCGGACGTTCGCAGAATTTGATGAGACGATCGGCTTGGACCGTTTAGCGGCATTTCATTTAAACGACTCCAAAAAAGAGCTTGGCTGCCGGGTCGACCGCCATGAACAGATCGGCAAGGGGCGGCTTGGTCTAGACTGTTTTCGCCGGCTCATGAACGACCGGCGCTTCTGGGGGCGGCCGATGTGCCTGGAGACGCCCAAAAGCGAAGACTGCCACGAAGATATCGAAGCGCTGGGGCTGCTCCGTAGTATGGTGGTTGCTTCTGTTCTTCCCTCTCCCCTTGCGGGAGAGGGCAGGGTGAGGGGGGGCTGAGGGAACCATGCTCGCCCAGTGCATCGTCGTTCACTACCATGAGCTGGCCCTCAAGGGGCGGAACCGGCCCCGATTTGTCGCGCGATTGGTGGCGAACCTCCGCCGGGTGACGAAGGGGCTTGGCGTGGCGGGCATCCGCGCACTGCCGGGCCGGGTGGTGCTCGATCTGGCCGATCGCGTCGATGTTGAGGCGGCCTGTCGACAGGTGGCGGATGTGTTCGGCGTGGCGAATTACTCGCCGGCACGTCGTCTCGATCGGGATCTTGAGACCCTGCGCACTGCTGTGTCGGCTTTGATTGCCGATCGTACGTTCAATAGTTTTCGGATGAGCGCCCGTCGCGGCGACAAGCTCTATCCGATGACCTCGATGCAATTGAACGAAGAGTTGGGGCGGCATGTTCAGTCGCTCCGGCCTGTCAAAGTCGATCTCTCCGAGCCGGAATTGACGATCCACGTGGAAGTGCTGGAGCGGGAGGCGCTGCTCTACACCGACAAGCGGCCCGGGCCGGGCGGCCTGCCGGTCGGGATCAGCGGGAATGTGGCGGTCCTCCTCTCCGGCGGGATCGATTCGCCGGTGGCCGCTTATCGAATGATGCAGCGCGGCTGCCGGGTGAGCTTCGTTCATTTTCACAGCCATCCGTTTTTGAGCAAAGCCTCGCAGGAAAAGGCGGTCGAGCTGGCCGAGCAACTCGTCCGCCATCAGGGACGGGCCGTCCTTCATCTGGTGCCATTCGGCGAGCTGCAACGGCAGGTGGTGATCGGCGCGCCGGTGCCGCTGCGCGTGGTACTCTATAGACGACTAATGATGCGGATTGCGGCGGAGTTGGCGCTGAAGGAACGGGCGGGGGCGCTGGTGACCGGGGAGAGCCTGGGGCAGGTGGCGTCGCAGACGCTGGAAAATTTGATGGTCATCAATGACGCCGCGCCGTTGCTGGTGCTCCGACCGCTCATCGGCATGGACAAGCAGGAAATCATCGACCAGGCCAAACGGATCGGCACCTATGAGATTTCAATTCTGCCCGATCAGGACTGCTGCCAGCTCTTCGTGCCCAAGCATCCGTCGACCAAAACAACGCTCGAGCAGGTCCGCCGGGCCGAGCGCGCGTTGCCGATTGACGAGATGGTCAAGGAGGCCGTGGCCGGGGTCGTGACACAGCGGGTGGAGGCGCGTTGACAGGGCACGACTTGCGGGCTAGAGTGAAAGGGTCGTAGAGCATGCCACACGCTGCAAGGAGGAGATCATGATGCGCCGAATGACAAGTCTGCTGACAATTGCGGTTGGAGCCTCGATCTTTATCTGGACGATGGTGACGGCCGCGCCCGTTCGGGCGGAAGTCAATGTGAACATCAATGTCGGCGTGCCGCCGCCGATCGTGGTCGAAGCGCCGCCGGAGATGGTCCTGTTGCCGGAGCCGGGCATCTATGTCGCGATCGGCATCCCCTTTGACATCTTTTTCATCAGCGGCCGCTATTACTACTTTCACGGCGGCAACTGGTTTTGGGCGTCGGGCTACGGGGGACCATGGGTGCACGTGGGGTACAAGTCATTGCCTCCGGGATTGCGCAAATACAAGGTTGAAAAATTGCGCGAATTCCGCGAGCGGGAGTTCAAGGTCTACAAAGCCCAGGGGCCGAAATTCAGGGGAAAGAAGTTCGTGGCGGTGCAGGGCCCAGGCCCGAAAGCCAGGCACGAGGTCAAAGAGCAGATGAAGGAAAGGCGCGGGGAAGGACGGGGGAGGTAGCAAGATCGCGAGGTGGCCAGGAAAGCTTGACTGCCTAGCCACCTCGCGATCTCATCATCCAGCCATCTTCTTTTTCAGTAGTTCAGCAAAATCGCATCAGGCAGAAACCCCAGCCGGCGCAGCAGTTCCGTATTCTCCTGAATCATCTCCGGCATGCCCACCAGCATCGCCACGGTCTCCTTCGGCGATGGGCTGATCCGGCCGACATTCTGCTGCACAAATCCAATATGGTTGTGCCACGGCTGGCCGCTTGGATCGGTGACGGTCAGAAAGGTCTCGATGCCCCAGTCCGGCCAGGCGATCAATTCCTCGTGAAAGCAGAGATGCTGGGGGGTGAGCGCGCCGTAGAAGCACATGATCCGGCCGTAGCGGTCCCGTTCTTTCACGGCGGCCCGGATCACCGAGCGCAGCGGCGCGATGCCGGTGCCGACGCCGATGAGCAGCAGGTTTTTCCCCCGGTGCGGTTCGATCGGAAAGCCCTTGCCCTGTGGACCGACCGCCTCCACCTCGGCGCCGACCTCCAGATCGCATAAGACCCCTGACGCGCCCTGACCCCGCCGGATCAGGAGATCGAAATAGCTGCCTTCGGTGGGCGCCGACGCGATCGCGAAATAACCGGGTTTGCAGCCGGCGTGGCTGATGATGAGAAACTGGCCGGGAATAAAATTAAAATTTGGCATCTCGCCGGCGCTTGGTTCAAGCCGGACGTACTGGAGCTCTGTCTCACCGGGCGCCGTTTGGCGCCGCGTCATGGTGATTCGCATCTTCATGGTTGATGGTTGCTAACGGGTCTTTTTGGCGGCGAGAGTCTGTCGCATCTGATCGGCGCTCTGCGTGTTGAACACATCGGCGCGTTTGAGCCAGCCTTTGCGGGCGACCCCGACGCCGTAGCGGGTGTCCGAGAGCCCCTCCGTGCTGTGGGCGTCCGGATTGATGCTGAGCCTGACGCCGCGATCGCGGGCATCTTTGCAAAAACGCCAATCCAAGTCAAGACGATGGGGGTTGGCGTTCAACTCCACCGCCACGTGGTGCGCTTTCGCCGCCTCCAGCACTCGGGTCAGATTGAGCGGGTAGGCATCGCGCGAGATGAGCAGCCGGCCGGTGGGATGGCCCAGGATTGTGACGGCCGGGTGGCTGATCGCCTTGATCACGCGCGCCGTCATGTCGTCTTCCGTCATCCCAAACCGGCTGTGGACCGACGCGATGACGAAGTCGAAGCTGTTGAGCACCTCGTCGGGATAATCGAGCGAGCCGTCGGCCAAAATATCCGATTCGATGCCCTTGAAAATCGTGATCTCCGGATGGCGCTGCTGGATTTCATCGATCGCGTTGTGCTGCGCGCGTACCCGCTCGATCGAAAGGCCGTTGGCATAATGGGCCGACCGGCTGTGATCGGAGATGCCGAGGTAGCGGTAGCCGAGCGCTTTCGCCGCCTTGACCATTTCCTCCAGCGAATGGCGGCCGTCGCTTTCGGTCGTGTGGGCATGAAAGACGCCCTGGATGTCGCTCTCGGTGATCAGTTCGGGCAGTTGCCGGGCTTGCGCCGCTTCGATTTCGCCGAGATTTTCCCGAAGCTCCGGCGGAATCTCATCCATCCCCAGCGCGGCGAAGATGTCCGCTTCGGTCGCGCAGGGCACCAACTCCTCACCGCGAAAGAGGCCATACTCGTTCATTTTGAGTCCGAGTGATTTGGCCAAGCCGCGCAGCGCGGTGTTGTGCTCCTTGCTGCCGGTGAAATGATGGAGCGCATAGGGGAATTCCGTGTCGCTGACGACCCGCAGGTCGGCCTGCAGGCCCGACGAGAGCCGGATGCTGCTTTTCGTCTCACCGTGGGCGATGACATCGGCCACGCCGGGGAGCGCGACAAAGCGCGCCATGACGGCGGCTGGCGACCCGGAGCTGACGAGGAGATCGATATCCTTGGCCGTTTCCTTCCGCCGCCGGAGGCTGCCGGCGAGGCTGATCCGGATCACCTCGGGCGATTGCCGCAGCGCGGCGATCAGCCCTTCGGCCGCTTCCATGGCGTCGGAGAAGAGAAACCGCCCCTGATGGCGTTTGAGTTGTTGGATGCCGTCGAGAATTTTCGCCTGGCTTTTCTCGCCGAAACCGTCGAGGGTGAGCAGCCGGTTCTCGACACAGGCGTATTCCAGCTCGCCCAGGGAGCGGACGCCCAGCTTCTGGTAGAGCAGCCGGACCCGTTTGGGGCCGAGGCCGGGGATGTTCAGCAGGTCGAAGATCGTGGCAGGGAATTCCTTCCGCAGCTCGTCATAATAGGCCAGCCGGCCGGTGGTCACCAGCTCGGTGATCTTCTCGGACAGCGCCGGGCCGATCCCCTTGTGCTCGTGCAGCCGTCCCTCGCGCACCAACGGCTCAAGCTGGTCGCCCAGTCCCTCGACAATCCTGGCGCCCTGTTCGTAGGCGCGGATCTTGAACGGGTTGTCCCCCTTCAGCTCCAGCAGGGTAGCAATATCTGAGAGGATCTCACTGATGTCGCGGGCCTTCATGACAGTAAATTTTAGCAAACCGTTGTCGACGGAGTAAACGGAGCCCGTTCGACGGTAGTGGGTCAGTTTCACCGCGACCGGCTCAAAAATAGAGACACGTCCCCATTTCGTTGCGTGCCGTGCGTCGCACGAGGAAATTGGGACGTGTCCCCATTTTTGCCAGGGTGGAATCCATCAAACTGACCCACTACCCGTTCGACGACAACGGGGTTCCTCGTCTTGACATGATCGGGGGGCTTTCGTATAGTGGCGAGGCGTCGTCGGCCCGCCGGCTTTCGTCGATCTGGCAACGGAGCGGGCCCGTTCCTGCCGTCGTGGTTCGCGCATTCCGGAGGCTGAAGTGGCGGGACCGAGGTTGTTGGGGATCGTCATGGCGGGCGGCAAGGGGGAGCGGCTCTACCCGCTCACCCGCGAACGGAGCAAGCCGTCCGTGCCCTTCGGCGCCCGGTACCGGATCGCCGATTTCGTCCTGAGCAACTTCACCAATTCGGGCATTTTTTCCGTCTATGTGCTGGTGCAATACAAAGCCCAGTCGTTGATCGAGCATTTGCGGTCCGCCTGGCGGGTCGGCGGCCGGATCAAGGACCATTTTGTGACGGTGGTGCCGCCCCAGATGCGCTGGGGTGAAAGCTGGTATCAGGGCACAGCCGACGCCGTCTATCAGAATCTGAACCTCATCGAGGATTTTCACCCCGACCTGGTGGCGATCTTCGGCGCCGATCATATCTACCGGATGGACATCAACCAGATGGTCGCGCACCATCTGGAGCGCCGGGCCGATGTCACCGTGGCGGCGCTGCCGGTGCCGATCCAGGAGGCCGGCGGCTTCGGCATTATCGAGGCGGACCAGGCGGGCCGGATCACCGGCTTTCAGGAGAAGCCCGCGCAGCCCGCGCCGATGCCGACCGATCCGACCCGGGCCTACTCCTCCATGGGCAACTATCTCTTCAACCGCGAGCTGCTGGTCGACGTGTTGGTGGAGGACGCCAGGCGGACCGGCGAGCATGATTTCGGCAAGACGATCCTTCCCGAGTTGTGCCGGTCGGCGCACGTCGCCGCCTACAACTTTCTGGACAACCGCGTGCCGGGGATCCAGCCGTATGAAGAGCCCGGTTACTGGCGGGACGTGGGCAACATCGCGGCCTACTGGCGGGCCCACATGGATTTGTTGAGTCCGACGCCGGCGTTCGATCTGCGCAATCATCAATGGCCGATCCTGGGCGACACCTACGAGGGGCCGTCGGCCCGCATCGTTGACGGAACGGTCCGCGACTCGATCATCGGCCCCGGCGCCGTGATTCACGGCGGTCGGGTGATGCGCTCCATCCTCGGCCGCGGCGTCACCATCCATTCCGATGCGGAGATCGAGGAGTCGATTGTGATGGACTTCACCGAGGTCGGCAAAGGGGCCAGGCTGCAGCGGACGATCGTGGACCGCTTCAACACGCTGCAACCGGGTGTCCAGATCGGCTATGACCGGCGGCAGGACGGTCTCAACTACAAGGTGGATGCTTCCGGCATCGTCGTGGTGCCCCGCGGGCAGACGCACCCGGCATTGATCTGGGCGGCACCATGATCAAATCGCTGGCGGTGGACGACGCCGGCCGAATCATCGCTCGCGCTTCCCGCCCGACTGAAGTGCACGCCGGCCAGGATCGGGTGGTGCGCAATCTCGCCGCGGCCGTGGAGGATGTGACCCGGCAGCTGGAGCAAGCGGGTGCGGTGATGGGCGACACGATGACCAAGTCGATCGGCGTCGGCGTGCCGGGTGTGCTGAATGTCGAAAAAGGACTGGTGGTCGCCTCGCCCAATTTCCCCCGCTGGGAAGGTTTTCCGCTGCGGGCACGATTGGAGGCGGCGATCGGCCGGCCGGTCTTGATCGAGAACGACGCCAACGCCGCCGCCGTCGGCGAGCAATGGCAGGGGGCCGCCGTGGGTTTAAAAGACTTTCTGTTCATCACCCTCGGCACCGGCGTGGGGGGCGGCATCGTGCTCGACGGCCGGCTGTGGCGCGGGCCCGGCGGCCGCGCCGGCGAATTCGGTCATGTGAAGGTCATGGCGGAGGGGGGGGAGCCGTGCGGCTGCGGCAGTCGCGGGTGCCTCGAGCGGTACGCCAATGCGTCGGCGCTGGAGCGATACGTGCTGGATGCGTTGCCGGGGGGGACGAAAAGCGATCTGCAACGGCTGGCCTACGACCGGCCGGACGCCGTCGACCCCGCGATGATCGCCCAGGCGGCGCAGGCGGGCGATGCAGCGGCCCGCGCCGCCTATCAACGATTCGCCGTCTACCTGGGCCTGGGCATTGCGAACGTCGTCAATCTGCTCGATCTGCGCCACTTCATTCTCGGCGGGGGGGTCAGCGAATCGTTCGATCTGTTCGCGCCGCGGCTCAGAGACGAAGCGGCCGCGCGGATCTACGGCGTCGCCATTGATGAGATTCACATCCTCAAGGCGCGGTGCGGCAATGAAGCCGGCGCCCTGGGCATGGCGTATCTGGCGCTGGAGAAATCGTGACGGGAACGGCGGGACGGGGTATACTGTCT
>JACQCE010000120.1 GCA_016201765.1 Nitrospirota bacterium | reverse complement strand
GAAGAACCGTCGAAGCCGCGCCTCCATCTTCATCCGCCGGGGGGAGACGGGGTTGCTGATCGACACGTCGACCGATCTGCGCCTCCAGGCGATGACCCACGGTGTCGACCGGGTCGACGCCGTCCTCTACACGCACGCGCACGCCGACCACGTCCACGGCATCGACGAACTCCGGAGTTTCAACTGGCTCCAGCAGGGCCCCATCCCCTGTTACGGCAACCGGGCGACGATCGCGCAGCTGAAGGCCCGGTTCGGCTACGTCTTCTCCAATGGGGCGGGGCCGGGGTACAAACCCCAGCTCATTCCGCATGAGCTGGACGGCGCGCGGGAAATCGGCGGCGTGCTGGTCGAACCGATCGACATCGTGCATGGAGAGGACCGGATCTACGGCTACCGGATCGGGGCGATGGCCTATGTCACCGATTGCAGCGCGATCCCCGACGCCTCGCGCGCCCGTTTGCGCGGGCTTGACCTGTTGATCGTGAGCGCCATCCGCTACGACGCGCATCCGACCCATTTCACCCTGGCGCAGGCGCTGGCCGCGGTCGAGGATCTCAAGCCGCGCCGCGCCGTGCTGACCCATCTGTCTCACGTCTTCGATTATGAGACGGTCAACCGGGAGCTTCCCGCAGGTGTTGAGCTCGCCTATGACGGGATGGTGCTTTCTGCGTAATCTGATCATCGGCGTGGCGCTGCTCGGCCCGTTGCTCTGGTGGCAGGTTGCCCCGGCAGGAACGCCGTTGCCGCAGGGACTGGGCGAGGCGCGGTGGGGGATGACCGCGGCGGAACTGGGCCGCCTGTCGGCGAAGAAAATCGACCCCGATGACCAGTTCGGCTACGCCGAGCACCTCGAGCAGGAGCCGGATGTCTACGCGGGGACGACCGCCGACGGCAAACGGGTTGAGTATTACCTCTACGGCAACGCCCTCTACAAGGTGTTCATCATCCACGCCCGCAACCAACGGGAGCCGGCGCTCTACCGGCAACTGGTCGGACGGGCGACGGCGCTTTACGGTCCCGCCCGACGCGCGTATGACGAAACGGTGTTCGGCTTGAAGATCACCCACACGGTCTGGGAGGACGCCGTGACGCAGGTCGATCTCCGGTTCGGCGGCGGCTTCGTGTTTGAAGTGCACGTCGACCGGGCCCGCGCCGCCGCCAAGCAGGACGCGCTCAAACGCAAAAAATCCATCTGATGTATGTGTAGGGGCTCGCGTTGAAGGAAGGGGGACAGAATTCAATTCTGTCCCCACCGGAACAGATTTCAAATCTGTCCCCGCTTTGTGAGCCTCCCCCTCACGCCTGCGTTGCTCCCTGCCTGCCGGCAGGCAGGGCTGGGCAGATACTTACACGCAGCGGGCAAAAGCCCCGCTTGCCTCGGTAGTGGGTCAGTTTCACCGCGACCGGCTCAAAAATGGGGACACGTCCCAATTTCCTCGTGCGACGCACGGCACGCAACGAAATTGGGACGTGTCCCTATTTTTGCCACGGTGGAATCCATCAAACTGACCCATGACCCTTGCCTCCGGCTTCAGGGCCGTTTTCCCCCGCTATGCTATACTGAATTGCAGTGGCCCGGGCGCCGCACGCGCCGCCCGGCCGCTCGTTCTTATCGACGCTGGGGCGTGGTATTTGAGGAGCCGGCATGTCACTCTTTCGTCACATTGAACGGTTCGGCCACGAATCGGTGACCTTTTTCTCCGATCCGGCCAGCCGGTTGCGGATGATCGTGGCGGTGCACAACACCGTCATGGGGCCGGCGCTGGGCGGGTGCCGGATGTGGCCCTATGCCGGCCTCGATGAAGCGCTTGAAGACGTCCTGCGGCTCTCCCGGGCGATGACCTACAAGGCGGCGATGGCCGGGTTGCCGTTCGGCGGGGGCAAGGCGGTGGTGCTGGGCGATTCCAAGCGCGAAAAAGATGACGCGCTGCTCCTGGCCGTCGGCCGCGCGGTCGGCGGGTTGGGTGGGCGTTACATTGTGACGGAAGATGTGGGGATGACCGAGGCGGATATGGCGGTCATCGCCCGGACGACCCGATGGGTGACGGGCCGCGCGTTGTCGGATGGCGGCAGCGGCGACCCCTCGGAACCGACCGCCCTCGGCGTCTTTGCCGGCATCAAAACCTGTCTGGAGCAGCTCGGCGAAGAGCCGACCGTCCGCGGCAGGACGCTGGCGATTCAGGGGTTGGGCAAGGTGGGAAATCATCTGGCCCGCCTGGCGGCGGCTGAGGGGGCCAAGCTCTTTGTCTCCGATATCGACTCGGCCCGATTGGAACGGGCGGTGACCGAACTGGGCGCCCACTCCGTCATGCCCAACGCAATCGCCTCGGTCTCCTGCGACGTGTTCGCCCCGTGCGCGTTGGGCGGCGTGTTGAATGAGAAAACGGTGCCGGCCCTGAACTGCCGGATCGTGGCCGGCTCCGCCAACAATCAACTGGCGGAGGAGGTCGACGGCGACGCGCTCTTCAGCCGGGGCATCCTCTATGCGCCGGACTATGTGATCAACGCCGGCGGTCTCATCAACGTGGCGTCTGAACAGAGTCCGGGCGGCTATGACCGTGAACGCGTCCTGGCCAAGGTTCGGGACATTCCGCAGACGCTGTCGCGCCTCTTTCAGCGCGCGAGGACTGAAGCGGCGCCGCCCTTCCGGGTCGCCGACCGGATGGTGGAGGAGCGGCTGGCGGAAGCAAAAAAGCAGGAGCCAGGGTCCAGTAGCCAGTAGCCAGGATGCAGGGAACATAAAAGGCGCAAAAATGCGGAAAGCAACGGGTCGAACGTTGTGGGGCGGGTTAAACCAGGCGGGGCCGGCTGATGTGACCGTCGTCGGTATTCCGTACGACGGCGCCGTCTGCTACCGCCGCGGCGCCGCCCGGGGACCGGCCGCGATCCGGCGCGCTTCGACGCAGGTGCCCGCGGTGCTGGAAACGGGCGAGGTGTTGACCGGTCTGGCCGTGCGCGATCTCGGGGACCGGCGGATCGCGAACGGTCTTCCGCGGGATTTGAAAAAACTGTCCGCGTTCTATCAAACATTGTTTCCTGAAACCTTCCCCCTGACCCTCGGCGGCGATCATTCGGTCGTCATTCCCGTGATGCACGCCCTGAATGCGCTGGCCCGTGGTCCGGTCGGATTGTTGGTGATCGACGCCCACACGGATTTGAGCGACACGTTCCAGGGCTCGGCCTATTCCAACGGCTGCCCGCTGCGCCGTGCGATGGAATTGCCGCGCTTCGGCCCGAACCGGACGGTGCTGGTCGGCGTGCGCTGTTTTGAGGAGCCGGCCCTGCGGTACCTGCAGGAGCACAAGCTGCGCGCGATCGGCCCGGAGGAACTGGAAAGCCGGGGCGTGGGGGCGGTCGCCGATGAGGTACTTGACCGCTTCGCCGGGTTGTCACAGGTCTATCTGTCGATCGACATTGATGCGCTCGACCCGGCCTATGCGCCCGGGACGGGCATTCCGGACGCCGGCGGCCTGTCCCCCCGACAGGTGATCACGCTGATCCGCCGCCTGGACGCGCTGCCGTTTGTGGGCGCGGATCTGGTTGAAGTGGCGCCGCCGCTCGATCCCAGCGAGATCACGAGTTTTGCCGCGCTGAAGATCATCATGGAGGTGTTCGGACTGGTTCTTCGGCGGAAACGGCAGGGGTTGTCGACGCATTTGACCGGAGCGGGACGATGAAATTTCGCACGCGCATTGCCAAGCGAGCCAGACGGCCCGCCGCGTTAGTGAACGGCCGGCGGCCGCCGCGCCCGGCGGCTTCGGGACGACGGCGGCCTCCCGGGCCGGCGGCGAAGGCCTGGGTGGCGAGAGATCGCAAGGTGCTCTCTCCCTCGTTGACGCGCAGCTATCCGCTGGTGGTGGCCAGGGCCTCCGGCGCCACGATTACCGACGTGGACGGCTACCGCTATCTGGACTTTACCTCGGGCATCGCCGTGACCAGCACGGGCCATTGCCATCCCGACGTCGTCGACGCCATCATCCGGCAGGCCAAATTGCTCATTCACATGTCGGGCACCGATTTCTATTATCCGTCGGAGATCCGGCTGGCCGAGCAACTGGTGGCGCTCACGCCCGGCCGGCACGCCAAGCAGTGCTTTCTGGCCAATTCGGGGACGGAGGCGACCGAGGCGGCGATGAAGCTGGCCCGGTATGCGACCGACCGGCCTTATTTCATCTCCTTTCTCGGCGGGTTTCACGGCCGCACCTATGGCGCCATGTCGCTGTCGGCGAGCAAGCCGGTGCACAAGGAGGGGTTTGGCCCCCTGGTGCCCGGTGTGTTTCATGTGCCGTACGCCGATTGCTACCGCTGTTCCTATGGATTGAAGCCGGACAGCTGCAACTTTCACTGCGTCCGGGTGATCGAGGAGGAGCTGTTTGCCCGCACCGTGCCGCCGGAGGAGGTCGCGGCGATCGTGGTCGAGCCGATTCAAGGCGAGGGCGGCTACGTGGTCCCCCCCGACGGCTATCTGGCGGCGCTGAAGGCGTTGGCCGGCAAATACGGCATTCTGTTGATGGTCGACGAAATCCAGACGGGCATGGGACGCACGGGGCGGATGTGGGGCTGCGATCACGACGGGGTGGTCCCCGATCTGATGATGACGGCCAAGGGCATCGCCTCCGGTCTGCCGCTGGGCGCGATGATCGCCGATGCGCGATTGATGCGCTGGCCCGCCGGCGCCCATGCCAACACCTTCGGCGGGAACCCGATCGCCTGCGAGGCCGCGCTGGTGACGCTGCGGCTGCTCACGGACGGTTTGATCGAGAACGCCGCCGCCGTCGGCCGGTATCTGCTCGACCGCTGCCGCGAATTGCAGGCGCGCCACCGGCTCGTCGGCGACGTCCGGGGACGGGGGCTGATGATCGGCCTCGACCTGGTGTGCGATCGCGACCGCAAGACGCCGGCCGTGGAGGAACGCAACCAGGTCATTCAGCGCTGTTTTGAGCGGGGGCTGCTGGTGTTGGGGTGCGGCCGCAGCGTGCTGCGGCTGGCGCCGCCGCTGATCATCACCCGCCGGCAGGTGGATGACGCGGTGGCGGTGCTGGATGAGGCCCTGAACACTGTCGAGCGGCGCGCCCAGGCCGGATAGATGCCCCATGGGCATCTACCAGCG
>JACQCE010000121.1 GCA_016201765.1 Nitrospirota bacterium | reverse complement strand
TTTCCACTTTCCACTTTCCACTCGTCACTTTCCACTTGTCACTCGTCACCGCCCTCACTCCACCTTGATCGTCACCTCGCGCTGCTTGGCCTGCTCGGTTTTGGGCAGTCGAATCTCCAGCACACCATCCTTGAACATCGCGCTGACCCTGTCGGCCTTCACCTCCGCGGGCAGTTGAATCGACCGGCGGAAACTGCCGTAGGAGCGCTCGGAATAGTAATAGCCTTTCTCCTTCTTCTCCACCTCCTCCTTGCGTTCCCCCGAGATCGTCAGCATGCCGTCGGAGAGATTGACCTGGATCTCCTCCTTTTTCAAGCCGGGAATCTCCGCCTTGACGATCACCTGCTCCTTCTCTTCGACGATCTCGACGGCCGGCTGCCGGGGCATCAACTCCCGGCGGCGCCACCAATCGGGCATCCCCAAGCGGCGCCAGGGGCGTCCCATCACATCATCAACCCATCGCTCCATCTCCTGCTCCATATGGGTCAGTCCCGCAAACGGTCTCGGGGTTGTGATCGCTTGGGTCTCTTTGGTTTTTTCCGTGGCCATGACATCTCCTCCCTTCCGAGCTTGCTAAGCGCTGCGGTAGCAGCGATAAGTTTGTCTTGATCCCTCTCAACGACCTCTGCAGAATGCTGACTGGTTTGTCGTTCCCTCTTTGCTGAACGCCACGGCAGCGGCGACAAGCGCGCCGTTGCCCTCTCGATCCATTCACAACCACACTTCTAATCCATTTCCCCGGCTTCGGCGCCCAATTCGGCCAGAATCAACTGCTCCGCCTCCAGCCAATCATCGAGGTCGTAGCCGTCCAACTGGCCCCGATCCAGATAGCGCTCGTACGCTTTTCTCGCAATCCGATCACGAAGCGCCTCCCCATTCAGGGTTGGAGCAACCGTCGCCGCCTGTTTCCTGCGAAGTTTCACGCTCACCACCTCCTTCATCCCGAACAA
The DNA here is from genome assembly GCA_016201765.1 of Nitrospirota bacterium. Lineage (GTDB taxonomy): Bacteria > Nitrospirota > Nitrospiria > JACQCE01 > JACQCE01 > JACQCE01. The sequence goes on along the minus strand of JACQCE010000121.1, from coordinate 33,421 downwards.
CGTGAGGGATCATGTCCGATTTCAGCACCACCTTTATCTCGAGCGAATGCGAGAGATTATGTCCGATTTTAGTACCACCTTCTTTATCCCGAACGATTGTTGTGAGGGACAACATCCGATGTTAGTACCACTTCGGTGTCTCTCCCGTCATGATTCCACCCAGGGGCGGCCGGCAGCCATTATCCCAGTCCGTACACCCTGTCTTTTCAAGACCCGCCACCAGCCGTTGCTCCGATCCCCAATCACTCCACCACACGCCCCGCACCGGAATGACCGACACCTGCAACGGATGATCCGGAGTGACCCGCTCCAGCAACCCTTTGGAAAAATTAACCGGGGCCAGCGTCTGATAGACCTCCTCCGTCACGGCCTGCTCCCGGCCGGTTCCGATCACCCGCTGGATTTTGAGAAAATCATGATACAGCCACGGCGCGAGCCGACGCACGAGATCCAGCAGGCTGGCCGGCCGGGCCACCATCACAAAGGTATTCCAGAGCGCTCCGGCTCGGATCAGCCGCTCGGCGTCGGCCGGGTGTGGTTTTTCGAAAAATCGAGCGACCCGTTTGACGCCGGCGCCGGCGTCATCCGTCGCCCTCCGGCCAGGCAGAATGTAGCCGTACTCCGGCTCCGCCGCATGCGGTTCCACCCCCAGCAGGATCAACTGGTTCGGATCCCGTTCAACCGCCCGGCAGGCCAGATCGACGTGGTCCATAAACAGCTCGGCCTCCGCTATATAATGATCCGAGGGAAAGATCACGGCCACCGAATCAGGATGGCGCGCAACCAGATGCATCAACGGCAGGAGGATGCCAGGCCCCGTTTCTTTATTTGCCGGCTGCAGGATGACCGTTCCAGGGGGACGGGCCGCCAGCTGTCCGGCAGCCTCTCGAAACTCCAGGTGGCCCCGCCCCACGACAATGAACAGCCGGTCGGGCGGGATGAGCCGTTCGGCCCGGCTGATCGTCTGTTCCAGCATCGACCGGCGGCCGTGAAACCTGACATATTGCTTGGGCAGGGCATCACCCCGCAACCGATGAATGAACGGTTGCAATCGCCGTCCCTCTCCCGCCGCCAGCGCAATGCCGCATCGAAGCATCCGCCGCCTCCCCTATGCCACCTGATGGCGGGCGTGTACCGGTTCGACGGCAGGCGCCCTCTTCAAAACCCGGCGGTTGCGCAGAATGATCGGGTCGAGCACCTCACCGCAACTGAGGCACCGCCACCCCTCATAGGGCTCGGCCGCCTGCTCCGACTCCCTGGTCACGAACCATTCCCGATGCATCATCCCGCCGCAACGTCGACAGCGCATGACACTCACTCCCCGCCGTGCTCCAATGCCGCCCGGACGGCCGTCTTCAACTCCGCCATTTTCACCGGTTTGCGCAAATAGGCAAAAAACCGGCTCTGATACGTTTTCACAAATTCCGGCGCATCGGTGTAGGCGGTCACCGCAATCACGGGCACGCTTGGGCAGCGCTCACCGGCCATCGCCAGCACATCCATCCCGCTCATCCGGGGCATCTTCAGATCGGTAATAATCACGTCAAACCCGCCGGTTTCGGCCTCGTGCGCCAGCTGCCTGGCGGCATCGACCCCATCCACCGCCTGGCAGACCCAATACCCCTCGTCCGTCAGCTCATCCCGCAGCAATGCCCGCATATCGGCATCATCTTCGACAACCAGAATGGAGGGGTGATGATGTGTTGCATTGGTTACAGTCATGTGTGCCGCCTACTCACCAGGAAATAGTGCAAAAACCGTGCGAGATCGAATCGGCCATGCTGGGCGGCCAACTCTTCTGAAGAATCAGTTAAATGGAAGAAAGGGGCTTCCCGAACCCATTTGAAGAAGGACAACCGATTGAGGAATTTTACCCCAACCGGGAAAACAGGCTGGGGTGAAATGACCGGGGCACCGGCCCCCGGCCCGTCGGGCGGATCAGAGCGGCATTCAGGTCGATCGGCCTTGATCGGCCACGGCCCTGGCAGCTTTTTCCACCTGGGCCGCGTCCCCCAGATAGAAATGGCGGAGGGGGGTCAGATCATCCCGCAGCTCGTAGACCAGGGGGACGCCGGTCGGAATGTTCAGATCGACGACCGCGTCATCGGAGAGGCGATCAAGGTGTTTCACCAACGCGCGCAGGCTGTTGCCGTGGGCCGCGATGACAACCTGCCGGCCTTCCCGAATGGCCGGCGCGACCGTTTCATTCCAGTAGGGCAGAAACCGCGCAACGGTATCCTTCAGGCTCTCGGTCATCGGCAATTCATCGGGCCGCAGGTGACGGTAGCGGGGATCCCGGCCGGGGGCCCGTTCGTCGTCAGGCGTGAGGGCGGGCGGCCGCACATCATAGCTCCGCCGCCAGATTTTCACCTGGGCGTCGCCGTGGCGCTGGGCCGTCTCCGCCTTGTTCAGCCCCTGCAACGCGCCGTAGTGGCGCTCATTTAACCGCCAGCTTTGATGGACGGGAATCCACATCAGGTCCATCTCTTCCAGCATGATCCAGAGCGTTTTGATCGCGCGCTTGAGCACCGAGGTGTAGGCGACATCAAACGTGTATCCCGCCTCTTTGAGGAGCCGCGCGGCGGCGCCCGCCTCGCCAACCCCCTTCTCGGACAACCCCACATCGACCCAGCCGGTGAACCGGTTGTCCTTGTTCCAGACGCTTTCGCCGTGCCGCACCACCACGAGCCGCTTCATCACCCCGCTCCCCTGCGTGTCACACGATCATAAAAGAAACGGCTGTGCCAGTCAAAATCAGGTAGTGGGTCAGTTTCACCGTGACCGGTCTCAAAAATAGGGACACGTCCCAATTTCCTCATGCGGCGCGCGGCGCTCACCGAAATTGGGACGTGTCCCCATTTTTGCCACGGGTGAATCCATTCAACTGACCCACTACCCAAAATCAGAGCCCCTTGTCCGGACCGCCGGCGAGCTGCCTGATATAGGACAGGACTTGCTTCATGTCTTCTTCCGAGAGAATCCCCGCCCACTTCGTCATGGCGCTGTTCGGATGGCCCTCACGGATGATCTTCAGCAACTCCGCATCCGATTTATTTTTACTCTGCGGGCTTTTGAAGTTTGCGGCCGGCGGCTTCATCAGTTGCCCCTGCGGCCCGTCACCCCGCCCCTCGGGGCCGTGACACAGCAGACAATACTTCTCGTAGACCGGCTGTCCCTTCTGGGGAACGCTTTCAGCGGCCCGCGCCGTCCCGCTCCAGGTCACCATCCCCCAGACCGCCATCCCCATCACCAGCACCAGCACAATCCTGCTCAACGTCATATTCATTCGTCGTTCTCCTTGTTCGGTTAAGGAATGCTATGAGGGGACGTCGGACTTGGATTGGCCGAGCTTCCGGTAGAGCGTCTTCCGATCAATGCCAAGAATCTGCGCCGCCCGGTTTTTGTTGCCGTCGGTCTGTGCGATGATCCGGTTGATATAATCCCGCTCCAGCCCGGCAAGGGAGAGCTGTCGCCGGACCGCCTGCTCCACGGCGGCGTAATCGATCCGGCTTCCGGTGATCGACGGAGGCAGATCCTCCATCGTGATCAGTTCACCCTTGGCCACGATGACGGCCCGTTCCACGATGTTCTCCAGTTCCCGCACGTTGCCGGGCCAGCCGTAATCAAGGAAGAAGGCCAGCACCTGCTCGCTGAAGCCGCGAATAGGTTTCCCGCCCCCCCCCTGTTGACGGGCGGCCAGAAACCGCTCCGCCAGCAGCAGAATGTCGTCACGCCGCTCCCGCAACGGCGGCACGGGAATGTGGATCACGTTGAGCCGGTAGAACAGATCCTGCCGGAACTGGCGCTGGGCCACCTGCCCGGCCAGATCCAGATTGGAGGCGGCGATCACCCGCACATCGACCGGGATCTGCTTGGTCGATCCCACCCGCCGGATCTCCTTTTCCTGGAGCACCCGCAGCAGCTTGGCCTGGAGCGGCGGCGGCAATTCGGTGACCTCATCGAGGAACAGCGTGCCGCCCTCGGCCTCTTCAAACAGGCCCGGCTTGTCGCTTCGGGCGTCGGTGAAGGCGCCTTTGACGTGGCCGAAGAGCTCGCTTTCCAGCAGCGTGTCGGGAATCGCCGCGCAATTGACCGGCACGAACGGGCGGTCTTTGCGGAGCCCGTTGTAATGAATCGCCTTGGCCACCAACTCCTTGCCGGTGCCGCTCTCCCCCGTGATGAGCACGTTGCTGCTGGCTGAGGCCACGCTCCGGATCAAATCGAAGATCGACCGGATCGCCTTGCTTTTGCCGATCAGATTGCCGAACCGGTAGTCCCGGCTCAGCTCCTCCCTGAGCCGGACGACCTCCCGGCGCAATGCGTTCTCCCTGAGCGCCTTGCGCACGGTCAGCATCAGCTCCTCCATCTTGAACGGCTTGGGCAGATAATCGTACGCGCCCCGCTTCATCGCGTCGATCGCCGACTCGATCGAGCCGAACGCCGTGATGATGATCACCGACAGATCCGGTTGCCGTTGCCTGGCCTGGAGCATCAGGTCGAGCCCCTTCATCGCCGGCAGGTGGAGGTCGGTGATGAGCAGGTCGAAGGGCTCTCCGCTCGAGGCGGCAAGCAGGCCCAGCGCCTCCGCGCCGTTCGTGGCCGTCCGAACCGTGTGCCCCTCTTCGGTCAGGACCTCGCCGAGCAGCCGGCACATCTCCGGATCGTCATCCACCACCAACAACCGGCCTCTGGTCTTCTCCCCCGGCGCGCTCTCCCCAAACCTGTTATCCACGCCGAGGCCCCCCCGCAGTCATGCCCGCGCCGGACGGCTTGGACCAATCCGGCGACAGGGGCAGATAGGCGCTGAAGGTAGCGCCCTCACCGACCCGGCTTTTGACCAGCATGAATCCGCCGTGCTTGTGCGCAATGCTGTTGCTGACGGCCAGGCCGAGGCCGGTCCCCTTGCCGACGTCCTTGGTCGTGAAAAACGGATCGAAGACTTTCGGCAGGTGCTCCTCGGCAATGCCGATGCCCGTGTCGGTGATTTCAATCTTCAAATAGTGATCGCCGAGCTGGTCCTCCCGGTCACGCCGCGCCACCGTCCGGCCGGCCCGGATCGTCAAGCGGCCCCCTTCCGGCATCGCCTGGACGGCGTTGACGACCAGATTCAACAGGACCTGCTGAAGCTGATCGGGATCGGCGACAATGACGGGCAAATCGTCGGAGCAGTCGAGCTCCACGGCGATGCGGCCGTCCCGAAACTGGTGATCCACCAGCGACAGCACCTCCCGGATCAGCGGCGCAAACGGGACGGGCCGGAGCACCGGCGGCCGGCTTCTGGTGAAATTGAGCAATTGATTCACGATTTTCGTAATCCGCTCGATCTGGCCGAGAATGCTCTGCAAGTTGACGCGCAGGGGATCGTCGGCCGCCATCTTGCGGAGCATGTGCTCCGCGCGTCCGCTGATGACGTTGAGCGGCGTGCCGATCTCGTGGGCCAGGCCGGCCGTCAGCTGCCCCACCACGGCGAGTTTCTCCGACTGGCGGATCTGCTCCTCCAGCAGCAGCTTCTCGGTGATGTCCTCCCCCGAACTGATCGTGGCCCGAATCCGGCCCTGCTCGTCCCTGACCGCGGCATTGTGCCAGGCGATCATCCGTTCGTCGCCGTGCTTCGTGAGAATCGGGTTGCGATCATATTCGACAAACTCTGCATAGCCGGATATCAACTGATCAAAAACCCCCTTGACCTCATCCCTGATCCGCCCGGGCAGAAAGGTCTCAAACCAGTTTTTGCCAATGATCTCCTCTTCCCGCCATCCCAGGACTTCGCAGCCCCGTTTGTTGATCAACACCACCGTCTGATCGACATTGAGGGCCACGATCAGGACGCCGGCGACATCCAGATAGTCCAGGAACAGCCGCTTCTCGGCCGCCAATTCGGCCGTTTGCTCCACCACCCGCTGCTCCAGCTCCCGGTTCAGCCACCGGATCTCGGTTTCCTTCCGTTTGCTGTCGGTGACATCCCGGATCACGCTCATGATCAGCATGCCGTCCTCCGTGTCGACCGGACTCAGGCTGATCTCGACCGGAAACTCGCTGCCGTCCTTGCGCAGGCCGGAGAGCTCGAGACAGACCCCCATCGGACGCACGCGGGGTTGGTCGGCATAGTCGGCCCGGTGGACGAGATGGCGGCCGCGAAAGCGTTCTGGAATCAGGAGTTCGACAGGTTGGCCGATCAATTCTTCCCGGACATACCCGAAGAGGGTCAGCAATTGCGTGTTGATGAACGCAATCCGCCCTTCCCGGTCCAGAATGACGACGCCGTCGGGCGCCGCTTCCAGGAATTTCAGCGCGTAGGCCTTCCAGCCTGATTGTTCATCAGCCATCGCCTGCTCCGTCTGAGTCGTGCCGATGGTATGAGGGAACGCACGCCATTCTAGCCAGCGGAGATGGGGGAGTCAAGCCGCGCAGTGGTGACCTGATCATATGAGAGGAAGGGGTCAACCAATCGAAATGATGTGGCAATTTGCCATCGTAGCCGCATCACAATGTGGCAAAATGTGACCACGCCAAGATGCCGGGGAAGGCGTGCAAGCAAAATATCGAAGAACAACAGGGGACGGACGGGCTGAAGCGGCTGGAACATTTCTTGCATTTCTTATTCATTGGGATGACGTTCAAAGGGAACGCCATCATCGTTGCAGCGGAGGAAAGCCATGGAAGAGCTATTCGGGGATAAACGGATCAACGAAGCGCTGGAACTGCTCAACGAGGTTGCAAAAGACAAACGCGTGGAGCTGTCGAAGGTGATTGCCGTCAGATACGGCAATCTCAAGTCGATGCTTGAGAGCATGGGTGAGCACATCCGACAGGAATCGGCCGAAGCCTACCATCGGGGCAAAGACAAAGTCGTCGGTGCGGCCAAGGAAGTCGATGAGAGCGTCCACAAACACCCCTGGGTTTACATTGCCGGCACCGCCATGACGACGTTGTTTCTCGGCTATCTGTTCGGGCGCTCCAACAAGTAAGCCCGGCCGGGTGAAACCCCATGAGGCGGCCTTCATGAACGAACTGGTTGCAGCCTTGGAGAAGCTGGCCCGGCTCTACTGGGGACAGTGCTTGACTCGGGCAAAGATCCGGGGGGCGATGTATTACATGGAAGGGGTGCAGAGCGTCCGGTATCTCTTCCTCTTCGTCTGCCTCCTCGGCGTCTGCATCAGGGTCTTTGCGTTGGGGCTGTTTCTCATCCCCGTCGCCCTGTGTTTGTATATGCCCTGGACACCCGAAGTCAAAGCCGGAGTGGTCCTCCTTGCCGGTCTGGTTTATCTGGGCGGCTCCCTGGCAATCCTGGCACATCTGCTCTCGGAGCAGCAGTGGCTGAAAGTCAGCAGGGCCAAAGAATTCCTCGAAAGAGCCGCAAAAGAACTGTAGCGCGGCGGGCGCGTGGCTGATCCCTCACACCAACACGATCACTTCGCCCTGAATCTCGTCATCCGGATCGGCCAGTGGTCCGTCTCGGGCAGATGGGGACACAGCAGTGGGAACAGTGAGTGCCCGGCTACGGCGTCTGAAGCTCCACGGAGGGCGGTTGCAACGGGATGAGATCAAGCGCCGGCTGGAGGCGGTAGCCGGTTTGAAGATTGTAATAGGGGATGCTCACCTCGCCGGCGTTGAATTGGAAGCTCAACGCGACCTCGCCGTTCGCCGGCACGGTGAGGGCGAGAGCCTGCACCTGCATGTAGGGATGCCAGGCGACGACGTCATAGTCGCCCGGCGGCAGGTCCGGAATTGTGAAGCGGCCGTCGGCATCGGTCACGGCAAAATAGGGATTGCCGACCGCCATGCCCCATGATTGCATGAAATCATGGACGCCGCACTGGGTCCGGAAGATAGAGTGGTCTTTTCGCAACCGGATTTCCTTCACGACCTGATCCTTCGGCAGCATCGGTTTATTGAACATGGCAAAGGTGTAGTTGTCCTTCAGCGTGTAGCCCTGGATGTCGTGCACCACCGGATCCTTGTTCACAATGGTCAACGGCTGATGGTTCCGAACCGGCGTCACAAACGGCCCAATCCGGCAGTGTTCCAGTTCGATCCGGGGCGCATAATCGAACCGCTTCCCCTTCTCGACACCCACCACGGCCACGACCACATCCTGAAACCCGCCCTCCTTTGAGATGTGAAACTCCTGAAGGAGCCGGTTGCCCTTGCCGTCGGAGATGCGCGTGCAGAACTCAATATTCGGCGAGAAGACCATATGAAAAATCCGGGTGGGGGGAGGGGCGCCTTGTAGCGTGACCCGTCCCGTCACCGTGCCGCCGCCGGTGACCGTGATCTCCTCATAGGCCGGACTCGGCGACGGCGACGCCAGCAGAAACAGCAGCGCGCCCATCACGGCGAACCGACCGCCCCACGCGGCCGGCCAACTCCTGTTATTTCGGCGTGCAGTATGGGGGCTCACACTCGCCTCCCTGCAGGTGCTCGTGCGGTTTGGATTCCGGTCCGATCCGGAACTTCTCCTGGCTCTCATAGCTCGGCCGGACCACCGTCCTGGCGTCGAATGTAAAGTCGATGGCGGTGGTCTCACCGGCCCGGATGGTGATCGACCGTTCAATCGGTTGCAGATGGGGATGCCAGGCCGACACCGTATACGTCCCCGGCGGCAGGGTATCAATGCTGAACCTCCCGTCCCGCTTGGTCCGGGCGTAATAGGGGTTGTCCACCATGAAGCCCCAGCTCTGCATGAACTCGTGCATGCCGCAGATCATCTGCGCGATCCGCTTGCCCGGTTCGAAATGAATGGGCCCCCCGCGCGGCTCGGCTGAAACCGGCAGGGGAAAATTGAGCACGATATTGCCCCGTTCGCTCTGAAAGACCTGGCCGTTGTGGATGATCGGGTCTTTGTTGATCACCGAGATCGGCTGGTGGTTTTGCAGGATCGCCACCACCGGATGGGCGTGGGTCAACCGCCCCTTCTCCGTCACAATATACTGCTCAGCCTGCGGCACGTCGGCCGGATGGAACATGCAGTCAACCGCGACGAACTCATTTTTGATGGGAGGGAACGGCTTGCCTTGCGAGACATGCTGCACCGTCACGACGGCGTCCTGCAGGCCTCCCTCCGACCCGACGAGAAACTCCTGCAACAGGACATGCCCCTGGCCGTCGGAAATGCGCTTGCAGAACGGGCCGAATGGATAGAGGACCAGTGAAAAAACCCGTGGTTCGGGCACCGGTCCGTTCAGCACCACCCGGCCGGTCAGCGTGCCGCCGTTACGCACCGCGATTTCTTCATAGGCGGCAGAACGCCCCGGCCATCCCATCGCCCCCAGCAAGACCATGCCGGCCACAAGCACCGCGATCCGCCGCCGCTTATCCCTCAGACCAGCCATTGACCTCTCCTATAAGAACCCGCCACTAACTGACGAGGGGGCAGAGGGTGTGAAACCCCTGCCCCCTCTCACGATTGACCGTGCCTCTGATGCGTTCTTACTTCGACGGCTCCAGCAGGGAGACCGGAACCCCGTCACCCTCTTTCGGCGCCTGCACCGCCCGGGAACCGGGCGCACCGCCGCCCAGCGGCAGGAGCTTGCGATCCCCGGCCGGCAGCACCCGCAGATAGCCCCATTCGCCCGCCTGGGCGTAGGGCATCCGGTGATCCTGCCAGATGTAGTTGCCCGGAATCGCAAAGGGCCCGCCCGCGGAGTTCAGGACGATGTTCAGCCCTTCGGCCGAGCCGAACTCGATCGAGCTCTCCAGATCGGCGCCCGTCATGTCCGGTTTCAGGGGGAATTCATGTCCCTCGATGCTGAAGATTTGATTCTGCTCGTTGAAGGCGCCGAACACATGCAGCCGGACCTCGTCGCCCGCGTGAGAGAGCACCACCGGCGTCGCAATATCCGACTCCGCCGCGACGGCGCAGGGGGTGTACATCGTCCCCAGCTCGCAGCCGTGCTCCTCGCGCCAGCTCCACGGCTCGCTCCGGTAATTCACGCCCGTCAATCCGGCGATCTGCTGGATGTAGGGCATGAAGGCCGTCCCGATGATGTTGTCCTCATCCTGGAAGAAGAGGGACGCATCACGGTAGTCGGCGCGGCCCGCGTTCCCCGGGACCGAGCGGTCGACCAGCACATCCACCTGCCAGGCGTTCTTGAGCGTGACCTCCTCGCCCGTGACCGAATCCCGGTACTTGGAGCCCTTCGGGCCGACAATGATCGCGCCGAACAGGCCGTCGCGGATGTCGTTGATGAAGTTGCCCCAATCCCACACCAGCACGGCGCCCTCACCCGTGTAGGGATGCGCATAGAAGGTGTAGGTCCGCGTCTGGCCCGGGCCGATCGTCTGATCCCCGGGGTTGTTGCCGACGTTCACGCCCTGGGAATCCTTCGGATCGAACGCCAGCATGTCGGCCGAGAAGGAGGCGCGGTTCGCCTTCATCTCGTTCTTCAGGGTGACCTTGATGCAGTCGCCCACGTTCACGTGCAGGGTCAGCGGCGACGGCCGGAAGCCGTCCGCGGCCACCTTCGTCTTCTCCCCCTCGAGCATGAAGATCTTGCCCTTGGGATTGGCCACCTCCAGCTTGCGGTCGAAATCCACCTCCAGCACATCGGGCGCGTTCGGGTTGAATTTCAACGCCCGATCGACGGCCAGCACGCTGAACGCCTTGACCGGCGCATCGGCGGGACAGACCGCCTTGGCCGACGCCGGCACCTCCTCGCGACCCGGCAGCTTCTGCAGGTCGGGCGTCTCCTTGTCCAGCACCCGGAAGATGCCCCAGCTGCCCTCGGAGAGATGGGAGGGACGACCGTTGTAGTAGAGGTAGTCGCCCGCGATCCCCATCGGGCCGCCGGCTTTGCTCACCAGGTCGTACCGCTCCGCAATGCCGACGTGCCAGTTGTTGCGCAGGTCGGAATGCTCGGCGTACCGCTCCGTCCGGAACACGTGGCCGGCGATCTTCCAGGTGTGGGTCTCATTCATCATCACGTGCATCAACCGGAAGACGACCGGATCGCCCACGTAGGCGCGGAAGAGCAGCGTGCCTGGATCGCCGTGGGTCCTGGACGAAAAGACCAGCGACGGGTCCGGGTTGTGCTTCAACCGCTTGGCGACCGATTCGGCGCGGAAGAAGATCCCGCCGCCGGTGGTGTGCGTGCCGCCGTTGATCACGGAGACCGGCGTGATGTCCAGATTGTAGGGCATCTGGAAGAAGAGCGCCTGTCCCGCGTCGATCGCCGCCTGGACGGTCTGTCCGGGCGGGTTGCCGGCCGTCACGACCTGCGCCGTGTAGGGCACCGTGTCGTGCAGATACATCACCATCTCCCGGAAACTCCCGTTCACGCCGTAGCCGACCGGTTCGGTGGTGTGGATGTCCGCGATCGGACCGCTGCGGATCTGCTTGCCGGTCACCGGATCGTGATAGGTGGAGCCCACCGGTTCGATGATGATCCCGCCGACCGCCCCGTGCGGCCAGGTCGTGCCGCCCAGCGCGTGATCGTGCCAGAAGACCGTGCCGAGGTCGACATCCACCCAGTAACGGTAGCGGACATATTCGACCGAGGCGATCTCGCCCTTCTTGTGCGCGTGTTTGAGCGGCTCATTGAAGGTGAGCGTGTACTCCCCCTCCTTCGAGCCCTTTGCGATCTTCCGGATCCACCGCACCTCGGACGTTTTCACCTGTTGCATCCCGATCATGACGTCGGTATTTTCATGAAAGGGGGTGGCGCCCTCGGCCATCTTCACCGTCATGGAGGCGGCTCCGCTCCTGGTGTCATCGACCACGGTGGAGGTCATCGGCGCGGGAAGCCCCTTGTGCTCCTTCTTGGCCATCTCCGTAAACGGCCGGACCGACTGCTCGTAGGAGAAGCCGGTGATCACGCCGTCAGACGACTGATTGTCGAACTGCATGAAGTGCGGGTGGATGTTGATCTTCGACATCTGAAAGTTTGTGGTGTTGTTGTCCTCCCACTCGCTCTTCAGAATCACATCCACGCAGTCATAGATGTTCCCGCGGTAGACCAGCGGACGGGCCAGATCGCTGTTGGCACGCACCGCCGCTTCCTCTTCATGCAGCACGTAGATCGTGCCGTGTTGATCGACGACCGCCTTTTCCTTGCCGATCGCCTTGTTCATCGTGATGGGCGTTTCGATGAAGTGAATGGTGTACTGCTTGCGGCCCGCGTTCTCGGGGCAGAGACTCCATCGTCCCTGCTCACCCGGCTTGGCCGGCAGCGTGGTCTCCTCGTTCGGCGCGCCCAGACTGCCGGGATCGTCTCCGACCGCGACGTTCGTCTTGTCGACATGGATCGGTTCGAGCCAGGGCGCCGGCCCGTGATGGCGCGCAAACGGCACCCGTTTGCCCAGGTGCGGCTTGAAGTGCGGCCAGGCCAGTTTGCCCGTCTTCTCTTCGAAGAGCAGCGGCGGCCGCTTGCCCGGCATCGGCGAGACATACTTCGGCCAGGGGAAGGCGCCGGTCACTTCCGGTTCGCCCAACGCCTTGTTCCCGTCCCATGACCAATCCCAGACGCTCGAGTCATAGGCCGTGATCTGGCCCTTCTCATCGGCGGTGTGGCCCGGTTGACCGGCAGGCGGGAGCATCATTTTGACCCAGTCCTTCACCAAAATATCGGCCACCGGCTTGGCAAAATCGGTCTTGCCGGACGTGATGTTCCATTTCTTGTCATACCAATCCATCGTCCGACCAACCAGTTTGTCAGACGTCACACCCGGCTTCATGCGCCCCTTCCGATCGGGCAACTCCTGCAACGCCGGCATGATATCGGTGCTGCCCACCGGATAGTTGCCGTTCTGAAGGGTGTTATAGACCCGCCAGTAGGACCACATGCCGGCGACATAGTGATGCGCGACGTGGCAGTGGAAGAGAAAATCGCCCGCCAGTTGCTGGCAGAGGCCCGAGCCGCACTCGGTATTCAGATCGAGCGCTTCGGAAGGACCGATCACTTCCACATCGACCCGGTCGGACGTGGTCCGAATCACGGGATATTTGACCGGCCCGTTGGCGGCCGCCGTGAGCAGTTCCGACTCCTTGCTGTCGGCCTTCGGCTGCCTCAACCAGCGGATGGACCCGCCGTGCGGATGGTGCGAATGAAACACTTCGCCGCCGCCGTGGACCAGCCGGTATTTGGCCGGATCGCCCATGTAGGAGCGGGGTAAAGGCGTCGGCACATCGCCGAAGGTGTAGGAACTGTAGGCCATCGATTCATCTTCAAAATGAAAATATTTCTCCTGCAAGGCCAGATTGTTGACGCCGAACGGCTCGCTCCGGTAGTTGATGGCGCGGGCCGAGGGCCGGTAGGCGTCGGTGTTCGGGTCGCGCTGCGGGATCATCTCGCCGTTGCGGTTGAGCGGCCGGAACGATTCGTCGCCGATCTCATGATAGAAGATCACGAATTCCCTGAAATCGGGGATGGTCGGATTGGCGATCATCACCTGCCAGCCGCTCTTGGTCTCCTGGCCGGTGACCGCGTCGAGATAGGTTGAGCCGACCGGCTCCACGATGAAGGAGCCGATCATTCCCAGGCTGGCCTGCTCGCGGCCGACGTGGCTGTGCAACATGTGCACGCCTTCCTGCTCCTCGGGCCGGATGTACCAGCTGAACACCTGGCTCTTGCCGGGTTTGATATTCGTGTCGGGATTGGCCGCCGTCGCCGCCGCGCCGGTCGATTTGATGATTATGCTGGAGCCATGGATGTGCAATCCCACGTCTTCATCGTCCAACTGATTGCGCAGCGTGATCACCACGCAATCGCCCTGGTTGCCGCGGATATTGAGCGGTTGGATGAGATCGGTCTGCAACCCGGTCGACACCGCGCCAATGTCATACCCTTCCTTCTTGCGCGCCTCCCTGTTCCGTTTTTCCTCGTCACGCACCTTGTTGACATTCTCGGTCAGCACATACATGTAGCCTGGATGGTAATCCTGCCACTGATTGAGCGTGATCTCGACATTGATGGCCGAGATGTCGAACTCGCGCACGGGCGCGCTTTTGGGACACTGGCCGCCGGCCGTCACCGTCTCGGCGACGCCGGTGGGCCCCAGAAAGAAGCTCCGGTCCATCTGCTGGCTCATGGCCATTTCGTTATAGGGGCCTTGCGACGCCTGGGCGTCGTGCCGCCCGCCGCCGTGGGAGATTTCATCCATCAGCTTTTGCATCGCGTCTTCGACCTTGGTCCGCTGCGCCTCCCGGCCTTCCATGGTGTATTCGCGATCGAGTTGATCTTTGAGCTGGGCGTCCCACGACGCCAGCGAGGGCTGGGCCGCCGTCACGGCGGCGCCGTGGCTGTGCTCCTCTTCGGCCAGCGCCGGGGGGAAGGTGCCGCTCCCGCCGAACGCCCACAGCAATCCGCTCACCACCGCCGCGGCCTGCGGCCACGGCAACCCCTTCAGCCATTGCTCTCTCTGGTTCATCTTGCGCCTCCCTCGATGACGGTCATTTCAGCACGGCGGTCATCAGATCGTCCACCGTGGCATGGTTGATGCTTGTCTGGTCGTAAATGGTGAGTCGATCCGCCTCCAGCGTGCAATGAATGACGCGGGCCCGGTGCCGGCTCATCAGTTCCTGCAACAACGCCTCGTCCTCCGGCCGGCTGGTCTCCCTGAAGTAGAGGACCACGTCCGGCTGAAACGTCTGACTTTTTTGAAGGGCAGTCCGGACATCGGCCGCCGTTTCGATGGCAACCCGGTCCGTTTGCTGCTCCAGAAGACTCATCAGACCCGTCCCGAATAACGACCGCGTCGTGATCAAAAGAAGTCTTCGTTTGTTCACGGTGATCTGTCGCTTCCATAGGTGATAGCCGCAGTCTAATGGAAGGGACATGCCGCGTCTATTCCGCGGATGGCTTATTCGGGTGGGGAAAACGGGCGATGCGCTTATAGCCCTTTCAGGCTATAAGCAAATATCGAATGGCGAATAGGGAGAGTAACGATTGAACAACGGCTGGCGTAATGACTTTCAATGTCTTGATTTCATTCGACACTCGACATTCGACATTCGACATTAGCAGGATTGCTATGCTGACTCGCGCGTGCGACCCGGAGACGGCGCCTGGACCAGGCCGTGCTGATGGGCGTAGACCGCCGCCTGGACGCGGCTGTTCATGTGGAGCTTTCGTAAAATGTTTTTCAAATGGATTTTCACGGTATGCTCGGAAATATCCAGGCTTGAGCCGATTTCCTTGTTGCTCTGTCCCTTGGCCAGCAACTGCAGAATGTCCGTCTCCCGATCGGTCAGCGCGGCCGGGGCCGGCTCCGGCGGTTGCTCCGCCTTTTTGGCCATGGCGCGGAATTCGCCCAACAGTTTGGAGGCCATCGCATGGGAGATCACCGGCTCGCCCTTGATCAGCAGATGAATCGATTTGATCAATTGCTCGGGCTCCACGCTTTTCAGCAGATAGCCGTTGGCGCCAGCCTTGACCGCCGCAAACAGGTCGCCGTCCTCATCCGAGACGGTCAACATGATGATCCGCGTCTCCGGCAACAGCTCGCGAATCGCCTGGGCGGCCTGAATGCCGTTCAGATGGGGCATCTTCACATCCATGAGCACCACATCCGGCCGGTGCTGCCGGGCCAAGCGCACCCCTTCGTCGCCGTCTTTGGCCTCGCCCACGACCTCCATTCCCTTTTGCTGACCGAGCAGGCTGACCAGCCCTTTGCGAAAGAGGGTGTGATCATCCACCACCAGGACCTTGATGGTCGTCATGGATGTCATCGAACCGATCCGCCAAGCGGCAGATGCAGCCGCAGCGTCGTCCCCCGACCGGGCTGCGAGTCGCACCGCAGATGGCCGCCCAGATGCGCCGCCCGCTCCTGCATGATCCCCAGCCCCAGGTGGCCGGCGCCCCGTTCAGCGGCCGCCTCCGGCTCGAATCCAAGACCGTCATCACACACGGTCACCTCCAGCGTCGATGAGGAAACGGCCGTGGTGACCACGACCGCATGCGCCTGCGCGTGCTTGCGGACATTGGAGAGCGCCTCCTGAATGATGCGAAACACCGGCACCTGCACCGCCGCCGGCAGGGTGGAGAGATCGCCGCTCATGATCAACTGCGTCCGGATCGCCGTCTGTTGGCTGAATTCCTCAAGACACCGGTTCAACGTATCGGCAAGCCCCTCGCCCTCCTTGAACTTCATCCGAAAATCGACCAGGAGCGCCCGCACATCCTCGCACGTCTCTTTGATGACCTGGCGAATGTGGCCCAACTCGGCCTTTGCCAGCTTGGGATCCCCCTCCAACAATTGCTGGAGTTTCGTCGTCTCCAGGCTGAGATAGGCCAGTGACTGGGCGATACCATCGTGAATCTCCTGGGCGATCAGGCCCCGTTCCTCCACCACCGCCAGTTCACGCATCCGCGCCGAGAGCTGGGCGTTTTCCACCGCCACACCGATATGGCGCCCCACCAACACCAGCAAATCCTGATCCGTCTCGGAGAAGGCCCCCAGCCGCTTCGCGTAGACCGTCAGAATGCCCAGCGTCCGCTCCCGTGATGATAGTGGGATGCTCACGACGGAACCGAATTTTTCCTCCCGGCAGGCCGGCCGGGTCAACCGGCGGTCGTTCGTGAGATCGCCGGAGATGATCAGACCTCCGGTGCGGGCCGCCTCCCCGCAGAGACAGTCGCCGATCGGAATGCGCCGTTCCGCGCAGACAAACCCCTCCGAGACACCCTGGCTGGCCATCAGCTTGAGCGAATTCGTGCCGGCATCCATGACATGGATCGACCCCATGTCGGCGTCGGTGAGCGCCAGCAATTGAGTCAGCGTGGATTGGAGCGCCAGCTCAAGACTGCCGGACTGACTGATGGCGGCCGACAGGCGGTTCAGCGTGTCGACTTGCGTGTCGCGCTGATGAACCGCCGTCGCCGGATCGGATGAGCCTCGTGGAAGCTTGGGCTCCATAATGGCCTCGCCAGGATGGCTAACAATACAATTGTAGCGAAATCATACGAGAAAAATCAAAACCTTCACAGATTGGAAATCTATCCCCGGCGAGGAGGGGGGCGACCTGCCTGCCCCCGCCTGCCGGACGGGCAGGGGCAGGCAGGCGCAAGTCCCTATAAATGAACGCTCAGTTCGGAAAACCGATTTTCGCCGTCGCCCGGCTGCTCCGCACATACGGAAGGTCGACCGACAGAATATAGGAATCCGCCGCGATTTCAACGGTCTGGTGTGGCTCCACAAATCGATTGGACACGTTCCGGGCCAAAGGCACCCCCCGTTCATCGAGCAAATCGTAATAGACAAAGACCCGCTGCCGGCTGTCGGAATTATTTCGGACCGTGGCGCTCCAGATGAATTTGGTTTTGCCGATCCGCTCCCACACCACGTCCGGCCGCCACTCATGATGCAGCACGTCGATCACCGGCAACGGTGCCCCGGTCGAGGCCGGTGGCGGCGCCGGCTGATCGGCGGCCGCCGCCGGGAACGCCGGAAACGCACCGGCAACACCTGATCCCATCAGCAGCGCTGCGATCGACACCACTCGAAACCCACGCTTCCACACGACAGCCATCCTCACGCAACCGGATCAGGGCTTCCGGCCTTCGTCGACCTCATAATAGTCAAAAAACGTGGCCAGATCGTGGCGCCCGGATAAGCCGCTCGCGGCTTTATAGCCGTTCAATTCCTGGGTCGAGCCGTCCGCTTCATCCCGCCAGCCCCGTTTGACCATGAACGAATTCCAGACCAATACCTCTTCTTCGGTGGGTCGCCGTCCCCGCTCATAACACCAGTGCAGCACCTCTTCATCCGTTCCACCCTGTAAAACCCGGTCGCGGAGGGCGGGATAGTCTATATGGAGAAACCGGACCGAGCGGCCGTCAAAACCAATACCGAGATTTTTATGATACGCTTCCGGCAATCGGCCGGCGGCGTGGAGACGAATCTTATCCAGCATCCGGGCGAAGTAGACCAGCCCGCCCACCCGGTCATAGGCACTTCTGGGGGCACTTCTGGGGGCACTTCTGGGAGCGCGCCCGTCGGTCATCGCGGCGGCTCCACCGGCATCGTCCCCATCCCGAACGGCAACTTCCGCTCTTTCGGCGCGGCAAGCTCCCGATACAACGTCTGAAACCCGTCGGTCGTCAACGCGGGATCGGCCAGCCGTTTGAGATCGTCGGCGCTGACGGCGATCCAGGCCAGCTCGGCGGTGTCGGTCGATCCGATCTTCACCCATCGGTGGGGCAGAATATCCTGCCGGATCAACCGCGTCACCCCCGTGCCCTGGGTCGTGGCGGCCTGGATCGCGGTCCGCCCGACCCCCGCGCTCACACACTTGCCGATGCCGAGATTGGACGGGGGATCGAGAAAGGGGAAGAGTTTGATCCGGACATGCACCGGCTCGCCGGCACTGTTCAACAACTGCGTGATTTCCCCTGACCGGTCTTTGTGTTTTTTTGAGAGAACGAACTCGATGGTGGCCGTCCGAGCGTCCGGCTCATCTGCCGCACAGTCATCAGATGTTTTGGGGGACGTTTTTGGAGATGTTTCTTGGGGCGTCTGGACCGCCTGCGCCTGCGCCTCGACGGGCAGAGCAATCATGATCCACGCCGCCGCCACCCCCCATCTCATCATTCGCCCGAGCATGTTCATTTCTTTACTCCGAACCGAACGTGAGGAGTAACATGCGATGTTAGTACCTTCAATGCGAATGGGGCGCGCCACCCCGGAACGTCCGGCCGCGATTCAATTGAGCCAGATACCGACGGGCCTGCGCGTTGGAGGGATCCAGCTCGATGACGCGTTGAAACGCCTCGACCGCTGCATCTTTGAGTTGCCGCTGCTCGGCGACGTTGGGCAGCGTGGAGGCCAGAAGCACCTGCGCCTCCCCCAGCGCCAGAAAGACCTCCGGCGAGGCCTGACGCACCTCCGACAGCATGGTGTATTCGTTCACCGCCTCGGCATACTGGCCGGCGCTCACATCATAACGGGCCAGCCGCTCGCGCGCCTGGGATTCGTTGGGATCATCCTCCAACAGTTGTTTCCATTGCTTGACGGCCTTCTCCCATTCCTTCCGCCGCTCGTAGATCAGGCTCAGATTATAGCGCGCCTCCGTCAGCGACGGATCGATCATCAACGCGTCATTATATTCCGCCTCCGCCTTGTCGTCCTCCTTGCGGTGGAAATAGATCGTGCCCAGGCCGGCGTGGACCGCCGCCACGCGGGGCGCCAGCTCATTGGCCTTCCGGTAGGCGGCCAGCGCCTCCTCCTCTTTTCCCTGCCGAAGGTAGACGTGGCCGAGCGAAATCACGCCATGCTCGTCCTGCGGCGCCAGTTGCCGGGCCAGGTCAAACTCCCGCGCCGCGTCATCGAGCGATTGCCGCTCCAGATAGAGACGGCCGAGCCAATAGTGCACCACGCCGCTCTTCGGATTCCGCTGAATCAACTCCTTGTAAAACTGAACCGCCTGCGGCCCACGCCGCATCGCGACAAACATCAACACCAGCGCCTGATGATACCGGTGCGTCTCCGGACTCCAGGTGACGGCCCGCGAGAACTGGTCCAGCGCCTCATCGAGCCGCTGCTGTTTGTTCAGCTCGTTCCCCTGCTGAAACGCGGCTTCGGCGGCCGCTTTCAGCGAGGCGTCATCACGGCTCCAGAGCGTCAGCGCGCCCGCGCCGCCCAGCAGAAGGACAATGGCCAGTCCCGCCACCGCCCAGGTCATCCAGCGTCGCTGTCGACTCTTCGTGCGTGTCATAAAATGATTCCATGCCTACGGTAACAAGGGCATTTGGCAAAAGGCAACCATCAGAAATTGACGGCAAGGCCGGCCAACAGTTGGGGGCCGATCTCGGCATGGATATGATTCGGAACGGTTTGCAGGTCCTTATGATCCAGCAGGTCATAGCCGATCCCCAGGGAGACCACCCCCCCGCCGGCAGCCGTGCCCCAGAGGCGATAGCCCCCCGAGGCCTGAGCGGTCAGGATCATCGGCCAGCCGGGAATCGGCACCGATTCAAGGACGACACCCGACAGAGAGAAGCGGGCACAAGGACTCCACACCGTGCGAAAACCGAGTCGGACATTGCCCTTCAGATACGTCCGGCTGGTCGACTGGCCTCCCCCGGCGATCGAATAGTCGAAATCGAAAATCGCCGCTTCGATGGACGGCTCGAGCCTCAGCGTCGCGTCATCATGGCGAATCAGCCAGCGATGCGCATACCCGATCCGATACCAGTTCAACCGCACATCGGAGCTGACGGCCGTGCCGGCTGGAAAGGTGACGTTATGGGTCAGGAGGGTCTGACTCAGAGTGCTCGTGCCGGACAGCTCGATCACCCGGGCGCCGCCATAGAAATCATGCGCGCCCCATCCCGCCGTGACGGACGCATCAATCATGGGAGCCGTTTCAACGCCCAATTCCTTCAGCGTCGGCCGGTCGTCCGAGGTGGTGCCGGGATGGCCTCCGGCCGGCGTCTGCACAAAACCCCGGATCGGGCCGTAGAGGAAGGCCGCATCGGCCGACGCCCGAAACCCCTGCTCCGGTTCACGAGTCCAATAGCCCGCGCAGCCGCCGAGGAGCATCGCCGCAAGCATGACAGCAGCAAGCACTGTCTGTCGATCACCGGGTGGACCCCGCACAGATATCTGTATACCATACACTCACGTTATGACTGTACTGTGCCGATTTGAAATTGCGGCTATCGGGGACAGGTCCCAGTGCCCGCAAGTGTTGCCGGACCGTGATATTTAGCGGGAATCGGAGGGAAAGATGAGCCGACTCAGTTGATCAAGTCGATGTGGAATGATCACCATCTGTTGCTGGGCGGTCCGCATCCGCAGATCGTGCAACAGCGTGGCGTAGTACTCCCGCGGGAAAAAGGAGCGGCTCAACGCCAGGGAAAACACCAGGTAGAGGCTGAACATCAGGGTCAGCTCCACGCGCGAGAGGACGCCGCGCCATCCGTGCATCCGCATCCGGTTGACGGCGGCCTCCACCCGTTCCCGAATCGGCTGTTTTTTGAGCGGATCAATGCAGACTTTCACCGCATCATAGACGCTGCCGCCCCAGACCAGCAGAATGGGAGGCAT
Organism: Nitrospirota bacterium; assembly: GCA_016201765.1. Lineage (GTDB taxonomy): Bacteria > Nitrospirota > Nitrospiria > JACQCE01 > JACQCE01 > JACQCE01. The sequence goes on along the minus strand of JACQCE010000121.1, from coordinate 12,439 downwards.
CAGCAGCCACGCGATGAAAAGCGCTCCCTCGGCAAAACGCTTGTCCACCTCGGTATTCAGCGTCGGCCATATAAAGGGAATGGCCAACGCCACCGCCACCGCAAATACTCCGGCCATCGCCGCCATCAAAAAGCAGACGCCTTTTTTCGTCTGCCCGTTCAGAAACTGCCCCCAACCGGGAATACACAACGAGCAGATCGCGGGCAGCAGCGGATTCCTGACACCCTCGAAGGGGACGGCTTCGTTCCCATCCATCCCGTCATTCACGCCATAATAGGCCTGCACGGCATTGATGACCCAGACCATCAGACCGGTGATGCAAAAAATCCCCAGAACAGCCAGGAGCTCCGAAGCGCTGATATCCAGCGTGGCCAGACCCGTTTCGATCGGCGTCCAGTACTGGATGATGATCCCGGGAAAGAGATAAAAATTGATCATGAACAGCAGGTACAGGAATCCCAGCTGCCATTGTCGATTGTAGAACTGACCGCCCCCCCAGACCCACAGCGAGAGACTAAACGCCACGGCGGGATTCTTGTCACCCGCCTCGTGGGATGGTGACGGGAGTAACGGCATGCGGCCCGATGACGACTCCTGGGGGTCGCGCAGCTGCCAGATCGTCTCCCCCCCAATATGGGTTCTCATCGCCATGGCCATGGAACACTATAGCAGAGAATTTCAATCTGTCCAGAAGCCGACGCTTCTTGTAATATATTGATTTATTTTAGTATTTATGGCTCGTTTTTTGCTGCGGTCGCTGCTCCACCCGATCTGGCGAAAAATGTGGCGGCCGTGGCCAGCGCGGTAATGCCGCCGAACAGGACCACGCCCCCAAATTGCACCCACCCGGCAACAGTCTGGGGCAGAAAGAACGCGACCAACGGGGAGAAGAGGTCAAACCCCTGTTCCGGCGCCGCATGGAAGCGTTTCATCGCGCCCAGCAACGCGACGATGAGCGCGCCTCCGATGAATCCGATCATGCCCCCGATCATGGCGCGGGCGACCAAGGCGGTTCGTCCGAGCGGGAGCACGGGACCGACTCTTTCCACGGCAAAGTCGGGGTCGCGCCGCCCGACCGGACAGAAGCGCTGCAACAAGAGCATCCCGGGCAGCCCCGCCGCAATCGTGAAGAGAAAGAAATTGCGCCAGCCGATCGCGTCGACCAGAACCCCCGTCACGGGTCCCGCCAGAATCCGCGGAACCGCAAACAAACTGGAAAAGAGGGCATACTGGGTGGCGGAAAACCGCTTTTGGGTCATCCGGAGCAGGAGCACGCTGAACGCCCCGGTCCCCATCCCGGTCGTCAGACTTTCAAACCCCATCGCCGCATACATGAGCGGCCGGTTGACGCCCACCTCCGCCACGGCCACATACCCGAGATTGGACAGGATTTGCAACGCGCCGAAGAGCCACAGGGCGTTCCCCAACCCCCACGCCGTCGTCAACACACCGCCAAGCAGCGTCCCGATCAGCGTCGCGAACAACCCGATCGTCGCCGTGGCCAATCCGACATCAAAGTTATCAAAACCCACTTGCACCAGAAACGGCCGCACGAGCGCGCCGGCCAGATTGTCGGCCAGCTTGTACAGGATGACAAAGGCCAAAATTTCCAGCGACCGGTGCATGGCGAGAAAGCTGACGAACGGCTCCCAGACCGCGGCGCGCAGCGACTGCGGCGCTTGGACCCGGTCACACTCCGATCTGGGGGCAAACCACGTCACAACCATCATCGGGAGATAGCACAGCGCCACCAGAGCAAAGACGGCGGGCCACGACCACAAACCCGCGAGGGAAATCGCCAGGCCGCCGGCCACGAACATCGCCGCCCGGTAGAGGGCGATCCGGGCGCCGACGGCCACCCCCTGCTCCTCGGGACGCAACACTTCCACGGCATAGGCGTCGATCGCAATGTCCTGGCTGGCCGAGGCGAAGGCCATCGCCAGGGTCAGCGAGCCCACGATCCAGACGACATTGGGCTGAAACGGCACGCCCGCGAGGGCCAACGTCAGTCCGAACAACGCCAGTTGCGTCAGGAGCGCCCAGCCCAGCTTGCGCCCCGCTTTCGGCACGGGCGCGGCATAACGGTCCATGAACGGCGACCAGAGAAATTTGAACGTCCAGGGCGCCTGGGCAAGCGTAAAGAGCCCGATGAGTTTGATATCAACGTGCTCCTGGGCCAGCCAGGTGGGAATGGCGATCCAGACCAGTCCGAGAGGAAGGCCGGAAGAAAACGATAGAAGACTGACCGCCGCCGTGCGCCAGGTGCGCATCGCCAGCCAGACGGCCCTCCAGCCGGTCGGGGGCCGACTCGTCATGAAATGCGGGGAATGTGGGGAGCGTGCAACCGCACCGCGGGGCCGGGGTCGATCATTGTTGTTTTGCATTGTACATGAAGACGCCCGGCCGGGGTACCCCACATGTTGATTTCGCCTTGCGGGATCGCCTATCGTTTCCAACGATCCCCCTCATGAAGATTCGCACCCTCCATCCCTGGACGCTCACACCGAAAGACGCGATCGCACTCCAGCGTCGATTGGTCAACCACGTTGTCACAGAGAACCAGCTCGGGGCTGTCCGTTTTGTGGCCGGGGCCGATATTGCCACCTATAAAGATTCGCCGGACGGTTACGCCGGTGTGGTCGTCATGAGTTCCCCCGGGCTGGAGATCGTTGAAACCGCCTCGGCCACGGTGAAGCTGACCTTCCCCTATATCCCCGGGCTGCTCGCCTTTCGGGAACTGCCCGTTCTGCTCGAAGCCTTCGCCAAGTTGACCCGAACGCCCGATCTGATTTTGGTCGACGGCCAGGGGCTGGCCCATCCGCGGCGGTTCGGGATCGCCTGTCACTTGGGCCTGCTGCTCGACCTTCCAACCATTGGCTGCGCCAAGTCGCGCCTCTTCGGCCGGCACGAGGCGCCGCCGCTGCGAAAAAGCGGCGTGGCACACCTCTACGATGAGGACGATCACGTGATCGGCGCGGCTGTCCGCACAAAAGATCGCACCAACCCGATCTATGTGTCGATCGGGCATAAAATCGATCTGCCGACGGCGATCCGGTACACCCTCGCCTGCGGCCGGGGCTACCGCGTGCCGGAGCCGACCCGTCAGGCGCATTTTTTTGTGGGGCGGTTAAGACAAGAAGAGAGACAAGATACGAACAAGTAGCACCACATGCTTAATCCAACATGATTCCTTGAATGGGTCGGTTATTTTGCGGAGAAACTGTATGACGGGGTGTTTGCATCAATTGTGAGAAGCATCTAATTTCAAAGCCACATAACTTTGACGCTATTTTCGACTTCTTTAAACTCCGGATCACCCGTATAAATTTCGAGCTTCCTCTGTTTCGCCAAGGCCGCGGCGAAACAATCCGCCAGGGACATTTTGTGGGACGCTTTGATCTCTCCAGCCAGTTCGGCCAGTGTTTGATCCGCCGACATAATCTCAATTGGCAGACCGAGCAACTTGTGACGAACTTCGGTCCATTGCTTTGTCCCGACTTTTCGTTCGACCATATACCGGACTTCGGCCCAATTCGGCGCCGCAATCAGCAGCGACCGATCCGCTTCCGCAGCCTTCTCAAACAGCGCCACCACCTTTTCATGGCCAGGCTCTTTGAACAAGAACGCCAGAAGGGCGTAGCTATCCAGCACGGCGCTTTTCAAGCCTGGCCTCCTCCCGTTCCGTATCTTGAGCCCGCTCCTTGAGCAACTCTTCGGTCACCGATGTGTCGCTGCTCAGCAACCCGCACACGCTGTGGATATATTCCCTCGTCACCGGTTGAAACAGGATCTCATGATCCCGCTCAATGAAGCAGATCTTGGTCCCCGGTTTGATGCCGTACCGCCGGCGCAATCGAGCCGGCACCACAAGTTGTCCCTTACTGGTCACGTATGCTGATTCCATAGTTACCTCCCAGATGCTCAGTAATCTTACACTAAGTATAAATGTAAGTCAAATATAATATTTCATAATAAATAACAATAGCTTTACTGTTACGGGTTGCTGGCGCCACAATCCCTCCACATCCAGCCCCCAGAGACACCCTATACGAGCGCGGCAAACTGGTTGACTCCCGACGATGGTTTGCCCTAGAATAAGGGCCGCTTACGAGGCTGTGATCCCTGATCCACGACCACCGCATGAGTCAGACCGAGCAAACCATCCAATGGGCGCCTGAAGCGCTCGACAGCGTCAAACGCGCGCCGATTTTCCTGCAGGGCATGGTCAAGAAACTGGCCGAGAAGAAAGCCCGAGAAGTGGGCTGCGCCCGGATTACGGCCGAGTTGCTGGCCGAATGGAAAAACCAGGCGATGGGATCAATGGGCGGCTCGGCCGGCCTGCAGGACGCGGCCGACAAGATCGCAAAAGGCGAACTGCCCTGGACACAGGAGGCGCGGGAACGATTGGAGACGGTTCCGGAGTTCATGCGGGGGATGATCAAACGGATTGCCGAGGAATTTGCCCGGGACGGCGGCCACATGGAAGTGAATACGACCCTCTTCGCCAGAGTGGAGGCGCTGGGGGTGATCGATAACGAGGGGCCCGAATCAACCCTCCCCTGGACGATGGACGCGCTTGGACAACTGGCCCGCAAAGTCGAGCAGTCGCCCGAGATCGCCCGCGACTTTGTCAGCTCCATGCTCCGCCATGACGTCGAAGAGCAGGCACGCGAACGGGGCATCACGGAGATCACAGCACCCGTGCTGACCGAGATTTGGGACACTCCGTTAAGCCAGGTCAAATGGAGCGACGAGGCGTGGGCCCGGTTGCAGACCGCCCCTGATTTTGTGCGCAGCGGGATCAAAAAAGCCGCCGAGCGAAAAGCGCGCAAAGCCAAGGTCGATCTGATCACTTCGGATCTCTTGACCGGTTTTCGCAACGAAGCCATGATGCGGGCCGTGATGCGGATCCGCAGTCTCGGCTACCGGGAGCTGACGTTCGACGCCTTCGACACCGCCAAGGAAAAGGTCAAGCGGCTGCAAGGGAACACCGAGGCGGCCAAGCGGATGGAGGAGATCCGCACCTACGTCAGCAAAAAGGGGCCGATCGGCAACCTGGGCGAGGAACTCATGAACCGGTTCCGCAGTTATCTCAAGGCGGACGGCACACCCAAACCTCCGTCGCTCAAGGTGGACGACCCTCCCAAACCCTCACAGACAGAACGGGACTAAACCAATGGCCGAAGAAAAAGATCTCAAAACCGTTCTCTCCAAGATGCAATACAACGACGACGCCAAGGTGCAGGAGCAGATCGTCGACCAGTTGCTCCAGGTGAAAACCCGCATGGGCCGGATCAAACGCAAGATCCTGGTCATGAGCGGCAAGGGCGGCGTCGGCAAGAGCATGACCACGGTCAACCTGGCGCTCGCCTTCGCGCGGGCCGGCCACAAGGTCGGCCTGCTGGATATCGACTTGAACGGCCCCTGCGTGCCGGCCATGCTGGGGCTCAAGGGTCAGCGCTTCGCCCTCACGCCCGAAGGCGCCATTCCACCGACCGGACCGCTGGGGATCAAGGTCGCCTCGATGGAATTTCTATTGCAGCCCGACGCCCCGGTCCGCTGGAAGGGGCCGATGGAGCTGTCGCCCGTCTGGCTGGGGTTGCAGGAGATGAGCGTGATCCGGGAATTTCTGGCCGATATTCTGTGGGGCGAGCTGGATTATCTCTTCACCGATCTGCCGCCCGGCGCGGCGGCCGACAAGCCGCCGGTCCTGGCGGGCTATCTGCCCGAGCTGGACGGCGCGGTCATCGTGACGATTCCCTCCGAAGTCGCCACGCAGGTGGTCAAAAAATCGATCTCGTACGCCCGGGACCTGGGGATTAAAGTCTTGGGATTGGTGGAAAACATGAGCGGCACGGTCTGCCACCGGTGTGGGGCGGAGGAGCCGCTCTTCTCCGGCGATGCGGAGATCATCGCCCGGGAGATGGACGTGCCGTTTCTGGGACGCATCCCCTTCGACCGGGCGCTGGGGGCCGCGGCCGACCGGGGCGAGCCGCTGCTCGATCCCACGTTGCCATCGGTGCGTCACTTTGACGCCATCGCGGAACGGCTGACCCAGGCGCTCGAGTTTAAGAAGCTCATGGCCAATTTGTTATAGCTGGACTATCACCTGAAAGGAGCGAGGAATGAAATTCGTCTGCCGAAAATGTGAAACCTTCATGCTGTTCGAGAAGCTGGAAAGCCCGGCGGAAGCCTCGCTGGGAATCACGTTCGAGTGCCCGGAGTGCGGCTCCCGCTTCTCGATGGTGACCAATCCCGGCGAGACGAGCATGGTCCAGGCGCTGGGCGTGAAGCTCGGCGGCCGGACCGAACCGGCGGGGCCGATGGAATTGACCCGGGAGACGCTCAAAGATCCGGCCGTGGCTGAAGCGTCAACCAGCACGGCAACCGCCAGTGCCGCCCCATCCGCCTCAGCCCTGAGCGCGGCCATGGGAACCGGCGCAGGCAAATGTCCCTTCTCCTCGATGATCTCCGGCATGCAACAGCCGGGCGCCAAAATGGAATGGTCGCGCGAGGCGCTGGAGCGGATGGAACAGGTCCCGGCCTTCGTCAAGCCGATGCTGCAAAGCAGCGTGGAAAATTACGCCCGCTCGAACGGCATTACGCTGATTACGCCCGCCGTGATGGAAGCGTCGAAGAACGCGCCGACCGGCATGACGTGGGCGCCAGAGGCGGAGAAACGGCTGGAAAATATCCCGTCCTTCGTCCGGCCGATGGCCCGCAAGGAGATCGAGCGGATCGCCCGGGACCGGGGACTGACCGCCGTGACGGCGGCGCTGATGGATGAGGCGAAGGAAAAGTTCATGAGCATGGGGATCTGAGCGGGTATTCGAGATTGCCGGCGAGATTGCCGGGAGGGTGGGGGAGGGGCGATGCTGTTACCTGTTGATCATCTGACGACACTGGAAGAGGAGATTGCGACACACCCGGCCGTGCACCACCCCTTTTTACGGCGGTTTGCCACCGGCAAGCTGTCGCTCGACCAGATCCGCGCGTTCGGCCTGCAGCACTATCAACTGGTCAAGGTGTTCACCACCTACATGACCAACCTGCTGCCCCGGCTGCCCGACCCCGACGCCGCCAAACTCTTTCGCACCGTGTTTGACGACGAGTTCGGTCAGCATACGATCTTCAACAGCCACCCGGCGATGTACCGCACGTTCCTCAAAGCGCTCGGTCTGGACGACGCCGAATGGGGCCGGGTGCCCTTGTTGCCGGAAACCTCCAGCTTTATCGAGTACCATCTGGAGCTGACCCGCTCCGGCCATTTTCTGGCCGCGCTGGGTGCGATCGGCCCGGGGCATGAATATTCAATCCCCACCATGTTCACCTATCTGGTCGAAGGGTTGCGCGCCTCGGGACGGGTGCCGGAGGAGGCGCTCGCCTATTTCACGCTCCACATCGTTGAGGACAAGGAGCACGCCAAGGTGTTCAACGAGTTGATCGTGCGTTACATGGGCGCCGAGGAGCCCCGGACCGTCATCCGGGACGGTGTCTTGCGATCGCTCAACGCGCGGGGCCGTTTCTGGGACGGCTTGCAGCGCGCCGTGTTCGGCTCTGGATGAAAGCCCTCCTCACCAGCCCCGGTTTTCTCGGCACTCACGGCACGTTCGGCGCCGATGCCAGCTTCCTCATGGCGCTGTTCTTCACCATCCTCTTCATCATCGGCTGGCGTTTAGCCAGGCGCCGTGACGGCAACCGCCATCACACGCTCGTCCTCTGGGCGATGGTGGGCATGCTGATCTATTTCACCTTTTATTATCTGGCCAGGGGGTTGGGGGCGCTGGCGACGGAGAATCAGGAAGGGTTTGGCGGGCCGGCGTGGGTCTATACGTATATCTTCAGCCCGCTGCTGACGGTGCACATCCTCGTGGTCAGCATCGGGCTGGTGATGGCGGTCTACATGATCATCCTGGGATTCCGGACCGCCATCAAAAAGAACGGCCAGCGGGTGCTGCAGGCGGGGGCGCTGTCGATGACCACGGGAGCGTTGTATAAGATACTCGGCCTGACGTTTGTGCTGTTTGCGGTCGCGGCCGTGATCCGCTGGCACAATGTGGCCCGGCTCATCGTCTACATTTCTGGCTTTCTGCTGGTTGCCGCGGTCCTCTTCGTGGAAAGAGGGATCGAACGGTGGTTCCCGGATGGGGAGCGCCGCCACCGGGCGATCGGCACGTTCACGATGGTGCTCTATGTGATCGCGCTGGTGACCAGCACCACGACGTACGTCCTGCTCTACGTGATCTACCCGCCGAAGATTGCGCCGATGTGATGCCGCTCATAAAAAGGGGACAGGCTACTTTTTCTACATCTTTCAGTTAGATAGGGGATGAAAAAGTAGCCTGTCCCCTTTTTAGTCCGCACTTCCGCCCTCTTTGGGCTCCAGATCCATCGCGCAGCGAAATCCAATGATCGCATCCGTCCGATGGGGCACGGCGGCAAACCGCTTGGCCGCCCGGGCGTTCAGCCCCATGTCATTCCACGATCCGCCGCGAAACACCTTGTTGCGGGATTTTTCCGCCCCCTTCGGATCCTTCTGGGGCGCCTTGCCGTAGTAGTCCTCTTCGTACCAATCGGCCACCCATTCATTGACGTTGCCGATCATGTCATACGGCCCGTAGAGGCTCCGGCTCGCCGGAAATGAGCCGGGCGGCGCCGAATATTTGAAGCCGTCATCTTCGCCGGCGAGGTTGGCCCGGCCGACCTCATCCGCATTGCCCCAGGACCACCTCCGTCCGTCCTCCCAGCGCGCCGCCTTTTCCCACTCGGCCTCGGTGGGCAGCCGTTTGCCCGCCCATTTGCAAAAGGCGGCCGCGCCATCCCAGGAAACGCCCACGGCCGGGAGGGCCGGCGTGGTGATTTTGGTGATCTCATCCTCGAAAAATGGGATGAAGGGTTTGGGAAACTTGGTCGCCTTCGTAAATTGCTCATACTGCCCGTTGGTGACTTCGTATTGATCGATATAGAAGGCGCTCACATAGACGGGCAGTTGCGGCATCTCGTCGGTGTCACCCTCCCCCGGCCGACTGCCCCGGAGGAAGATGCCGGGTGGAATCAGATCCAGCACGCTGCCGTCGGGCATGGTCAGGGTCTTCACCCCTGAAAAATCCTGTCCGGACAGATCAAACTGCGGAGGGGACTTCGGCCCGCGCTTCGCCACCTGGCTCCGTTTGCCCATGACCGCCTCAAACGCGAAACTCACCAGCATCAGGAGAAAGGCGAGAAACACAAAGGCCACCGCCGCGTAGATGTATTTGTCCTTCATCCCGTCACCTGACAAAGTAGCGCCGGCGGGCGATTACGTAGATGACAAAGGGAGGGATGGCAACAAGAAACACCGTGCGCCAGAAACCATATCCTTGCAGATAAAACCTGACAACCGCGCTGGTCATCGCGTCGGCCGCATAAAAACACGTGAGGTAGATCACCCAGCGATACTGCTTTAGAAATCCGTAACCCATCACCAGATGGAACAACGGATGGGCGCCCAACCATATCGTCCGGGCCAAGCCGGCCAATTCGACACCAAAGAACTTGACCGGATAGTTCCATCCCGTGCTGAGAATGCTTCCCAACTCCATCGGTGCGCTGATCAAAAACAGGACGCCGAAGATCGTCAGATCCAACGGCCGTTTCTGTTCAGGAGTTCCGGTCGCCGTTGCGGTCGTCATTGAAGCATCATGGGGAACATCACTGGGGGGTCGTTAATGGGGATAGAGGGTGCGCAACGCGGCGGCCAGAAAGACGATCGCGATCGCCAGCACGAAGGACAGGCGCAGCATCGGCACCTCGGCCAGGACCTGCTGGTCCGGTTGGCGGCGCACGTCCAGGTAATTTTTCCAGGCAATGGTCAGAAAGATGACGACCAGAAACAGTTTGGCCCCGAGGATTGAGATATATTGCGGCGGAAAGGTGCCGCCGTGGCGGCTCATTCCCAGATTGATCGCGCCAGTGACCATCAGCACAAACGTCAGGAAGAAGATCACCGTCGTAAAGGTTCGATGGAGGCGCCAGAGCACGGAACCGGCGACCTGCTCCGACACCGTCCGCCGCAGCGTGGGCACCAACAGCAGGAACAGGTAGGCGAGGCCGCCGAGCCAGAAGATGACCGACAGCAGGTGGAGCCAGTGATTGACGAGACGGAACAGGTTCAAGCGTCGCCCTGCTTGAGCGCAGGGGCTTCGCGGGAAAATTCCGAAAAATTAAACCGGCGGCCCAAGCGCACCTCGGCCTGCTCTCTGACGACCCGCATGACCTCGGGGGTGATCTGGGTGATGCCCTGTTCGCCGGCGTACCGTTCAACCGATCGGGCCACCATCCCCCGGGCAAACGAGGGCAGCCGTTTGAGCCGCTCCTTCGCCCCCTCGCTCCACGCGAGGGTCATCGTCACCTCCAGGCCGAATGTTTGTTCCTGCGGCAGCGCGATCCGCCGGCCGCCGTAGGCACCGGGTTGATAGCCGCAGGCGGGATCTTCGGCCAGATAGTCGCCGTACGCGGCATAGGCCCGGCAGCGGCAGCCGCCGCAGATTTCTGAAAATTCGCATTCGCCGCACCGGCCGCCCAGCTTCGGGTCGCGCAGATCGTTCAAGGCCGGCGCCGACCGCCAGATCTCGGCAAACGACTGCTGCCGCAGATTCCCGGCCGCCACCGGCATATAGGGACACGGCGTCACATCGCCGTTGGGCGAAATACGGCAGTAATATTTTCCGGCCGGACAACTGCCCTGGGCATAATTTTTCAGCAGTGACGACTCGGGATCGAGCTGATAAATAATCCGGCGGAAATGGGGCGCGCATTTGGCCCGGAGGATCAACTCCCCGCTGCGGCCGGCCGGCATGGTCCAGGGATCCTCCGGCTGATCGAAGACGCTCCCGAGCCCGTCAGCCCGGCCGGCCGCCTGGCCGACGCCCTGGGCTTTGGCCAGATAGGTCAGCATCTCTTCATATTGCTCCGGCTTGATATCGGCTATTTCGGCGCCCCGGCCGGTCTGGACGAGGAAGAAGAAATTCAGAACTTTGGCCCCGAGCGCCCGGGCCAGATCGATCATGGCCGGAATTTCCGAGACGTTCCACGGCATCACACTCATGTGGAGCGAGAAGTCGAGCCCCTCGGCCTTGAGAATCTGCGTCGCCCGGACGGCGTCACGGAACGAATGGGGCAGCTTGCGGAACTCGTCGTGTTTTTTCGCGTCGGTCGAATCAAGGCTGATCGACGCGCCCTGAATGCCGCTGCGGCGCATCGCCCTGGCCTCTTTCTCCCGCAGGAGGACGCCGTTGGTCCCCAGAACGACCGTGAACCCCTTGTCGGTGCCGTAGGCGGCCAGATCGAAGATATCCTTCCGGATCAGCGGCTCGCCGCCGGTCAGGATCAAAAACACGTCGGGATTGATCTCGGCGATTTCGTCCATGACCCGGAAGCATTCCTGGGTCGTGAACTCGTTCGAGCTGTCGGCGTGCGAGAACGCGCTCATGTAGCAGTGCGCGCAGAAGAGATTGCACCGCTGGGTCAGATTCCAGGAGATGGAGTAGGCTTTGTAGCGATTGCCGACGCCGACGGCGCGAGCAGAAGAGGCGGCGGGATTTGGAGTATCGGTCATGACCTATCAGACACCACGGCGAGAAGAGCGAGGGGACCGGCCACCGGCGCCGCGTCAGGCCTTGGCGCTGCCCATGAGATTTTTCATAATGTCATCGAGCTTGCCCGGATTTTTCATCGCCTCTTCCATCGTGGTCTTGGCCTGCTCAATCCCGGCATTGGCGACGTCCAGCGTGATCGTCGCGGCGTTGACCGTCCTGGCGTGCTTTTCGATCAAGGCCTTCGTGCAATCGCGCATGAAACCCGGCGGCACCCGCTCCAGCCGTTGCTGCGCCTCCGCGGTCCATTCCGTTGCTCCCATCTTCCCCTCCCCGTTCAGGCCTGCCTGGCCCGGCAGCTCCAGATATTCATCGATCACCTGGCCGGCGAGCTCCTTGGTAATGGTTTTGACGCCGAGCTTCCTGGCCGACTTTTCGATCTTGGCCTTGGCCCGGCGACGCACATAACCCGACGGCGTCTCCCGCAGCCGCTCCCGCGCGTCCTTCGTCCATTCCAACTGGATGTCATCATACGCGGTCTCCAGCTCAATCCCCCCCTCCGCCTTGGCTGCCGCCTCGATGACCGTCTTGTCGACGAACTTGAACGATTCGCCCGCCGCGCCGCACACGGGGCAGAGCACCGGCTTGTCGCCCTTGCCGACGTAGCCGCACCCTTCGCAAAGATAGTAATCCAGCGCCCGCATCCGCTCTTGATAACTCAAAATATCGCCGCCGGCTTTTACCTCGCCGGTGACCCCGCCCAGCTGGCCGATCATGCCGGCCATGCCGCCTTTGTTCAGGTCCTGCGCCACGTCCGTGCTGGCCTGCATCGCGTTGGGATCGATGCCCTTGTCCCGCATCGTCTT
>JACQCE010000007.1 GCA_016201765.1 Nitrospirota bacterium | reverse complement strand
CGGTATTGGTCAGCCGGCCAATTCCCTCAATCACCACCTCGATCGTGTCGCCGCGCTGCATCGGGCCGACGCCGGAGGGCGTGCCGGTGGTGATGACGTCGCCGGGCAGCAGCGTCATGATCTTTGAGATGAAGCTGACCAAAAACGGCACGGGGAAGATCAGATCAGACGTTGTGCTGGATTGTTTGATCTCGCCGTTCAACATCCCCTCGATCTTCAGATTCGACGGATCGAGATCGGTCACGATCCACGGGCCGATCGGCGCAAAGGTGTCGAACGACTTGGCCCGCGTCCACTGTTTGTCCTTCTGCTGCAGATCGCGTGCCGTCACATCGTTCAGACAGGTGTAGCCGAGAATGACGCCGGGCGCCTGCTCCGGGGTGATGTCTCTCGCCTTCTTGTTGATCACGACGGCCAGTTCGGCCTCGTAATCGAGTCGCGTCACGCCGTCGGGATAGTGGATCACGCCGCCGGGGCCGACGATGGTGCTGGGGGGTTTCAGAAAGAGCAGCGGCTCCTCCGGCAACCGGTGGCCCATCTCCTGCGCATGGGCCTTGTAGTTGACGCCGACCGCGACGATTTTGGACGGCTCGCACGGCGGCAGCAGCGTCACGTCTTCCAGCTGAAACGACCGGGGCCCGAACCGCAGGCTGCCGAACGGATCGCCGGTCAGTTCCCGGATCTGACGCTGCTCGACGGCGCCGTAGCGCGCCTGACCGTCAGTGGCAAATCGAAGGAGTTTCATGGTGGTGGGAAAAAAGTAGCTAGGTAGTTAGGTGGCTGGGTGGCTAGATGAAGAAGGTCGCTAGGTTGCTGGGTGGTTAGGTGGCTAGAAAAGAATTGAAGGCGTTTTGTTTTCCTAGCTACCTAGCCACCTTTTACTTAATGATCCACCAGCTCTTTCAGCTCCTTGCCCGCCTTGAAAAAGGGCACCCGCTTGGCCGGCACCGCCACCGGCGAACCGGTTTTGGGATTACGGCCTTCCCGCGACCGGCGCTGGCGCAACCGGAAGCTGCCAAACCCCCGGATCTCGATCTTCTCGCCGCCGGCCAGCGTGTCCTTGATGCTGTTGAAGACCGCGTTGACGATGATTTCCGTCTGCCGCTTGGTCAGCGTATGGATCTGCTCCGACACCCGTTCGATCAGTTCCGCCTTGGTCATCTTCGTCCCCCTGCTAGAACGCCATGCGATATTCCAATCGCACGCCGGTTGGAAACCCGACCACCCCATTGCCGAACCATTTCGACTGCAATAACCCTCTCAAGGAAAACCGCGGCTGGGTCTCCACCACCTCCGGCTCGCCCTCAATATGGGCCAGGTCGGCCGCAGTGCGGATCGCGTCGCGCAGATCGCCCAGTTGATCCACCAGGCCGGCGGCCTGCGCCTGGCGGCCGGTGAAGACGCGGCCGTCGGCCAGACGCGTCACGTCCACCACCTCCAGCCCCCGCCCCTTCGCCACCGCCTCGATAAACTGATGGTGCACGTCATCCAGGACCGATTGCAGCAGCGCGCGCTCCTCCGGCTTCATGGCGCGAAACGGCGAGCCGGTGTCCTTGTGCGAGCCGCTCTTGATGACGATGCTTTCGACTCCCACCTTCTTCATCAACCCTTCAACGTTGGGGATTTCCATGATCACGCCGATGCTGCCCGTGAGCGTGCCGGGACTCGCCACGATTTTGTCGGAGGCGGCCGCAATGTAATAACCGCCGGAGGCCGCCACGGTGCCCATCGACACGACGACTTTTTTGTCATACATGGTGCGCAACCGGTTGACGGCTTCGTAGATTTCCTGGGCGGGGACGACGGCGCCGCCGGGGCTGTCGATTCTCAACACGATGCCCAGCACGGAGGGGTCCTTGGCGTATCGTTCCAGCTCGTCGACCGTTTCCTTGCCGTCGGTGATCACTCCTTCGACGCGGACCAAGGCCAGCTGCTTCCGGAGACCGAACGACGGCATCTCATCGAACAGGGTGAGGAGGTAGGCGGCGGCAAAGACCGCCACCGCCAGGATGGCCACAAGCCGGATCATTCGCCCCACGGGCCGCCGCAGGGGGGACGGCGCGGGCGCCGGCTGCGGATCAGAGGGCGGAACCGCCGTCACGACGTCTCGTCGCTCTTTTTCGACCGTTTCGACCGGCCGGCCGCGCGGCCCAGGGTCTGGTCAAAGGCGCCCTGCTCTTCTTGAAAGCGGCGCAACTCATCCCGATCCGCCTCTTTCTGGAGCGCCTTGATGCTCAGGCCGATCTTCCGATCCGCGCGGTCGATCTTGACGATCTTGCAGGCCACGGTCTGGCCCACGGGATACAGCTCCTCAAGTTTCTTTGACTCCCGGTCCGCCGCGTCACCGCCCGCTTCGCTGGCATGGACGAGTCCTTCGACCCCCTCCACCAGCTCGACAAAGAAACCAAATTCGGCGTGCCGGACGACCTTGCCTTCGACCTGCTGGCCGGCCTTGAACTGTTCCATCGCCTGTTCCCACGGATCGGAGGCCAGTTGTTTGTAGCCGAGCGACAACCGCTCCTTGCTCGGGTCGATCTTGAGCACCACCGCCTTGATCTTGTCGCCCTTGGCCAGCACCTCGGACGGATGGGTCACCCGCTTGGTCCAGGACAGATCGGAGACGTGAATCAGGCCGTCGATCCCCTCCTCCAGGCCGACGAAGACGCCGAAATCGGTCAGGCTCTTCACCGTGCCCTCGATCACCGAGCCGATCGGATATTTCTGCTCGACGACCTCCCACGGGTTCGATTCCATCTGCTTCATCCCCAGCGAAATCTTCCGCGCCTTCGGATCGATGCTCAGGACCACCGCGTCGACCGTCTGGCCGACCGACACCAGCTTGGAGGGATGTTTGACCTCATGGCTCCAGGACATTTCGGAAATGTGGATCAATCCCTCGACCCCGGGCTCCAGCTCGACAAACGCGCCGTAATCGGTGACGCTGACGACCTTGCCCTTGACCCGGCTGCCCACCGGATAGGCCTGATCGGCCAGCAACCAGGGATCGACGCTCTTCTGCTTGTAGCCGAGCGAAATGCGACCGGTTTCCTTGTCATGGCGCAGGATCATCACCGACGCCTTCTGGCCGACGGAGAACAGCTCCGAAGGATGGCTGATCCGCCCCCAGGACATGTCGGTGATATGCAGCAGGCCGTCCACGCCGCCCAGGTCGACAAACGCGCCGTATTCGGTGATGTTCTTGACCACGCCGTCAATCCACTGCCCTTCCTGGATATTGGAGAGCGTCTCCTGCCGGCGTTTTTCGCGGGTCTCCTCCAGGAGCACCCGGCGCGAGACGACGACGTTGCTGCGCAGGTGGTTCATCTTGATGATCTTGACCGGCACCGTCTGGCCCAGGAGGCGGTCCAGATCGCGGGTCGGCCGCAGATCCACCTGTGAGCCGGGGAGAAACGCCTTGACCCCGATATCGATGATCAACCCGCCCTTGACCCGGGTGATGATTTTGCCGTTGATCGGCGTGCCGGCTTCGTGCAGCTTCTCCAGGTCGCCCCAGACCTTCATCCGGTCCGCTTTTTCCTTGGAGAGGACCAGGTTGCCCTCCATGTCCTCACGGGCCTCCAGAAAGACCTGGATCGGGGAGCCGACGGCGAGCTGCTTCAGTTCGTCTTCGGAAAATTCGCTCTGCGGGATGATGCCTTCGGATTTATAACCGATGTCGACCACCACGCCGTCGGGCAGGAACGCGACCACCCGGCCGTCCACCAGGCTGCCTTCCTGAAGATTTTTGAATGTTTCGGCGTAGAGCGCGTCAAACCGCGTCCGCTCGCCAAGCGCGTCGGCCTGTTCCACTTCCTGCGTTTGCTGAACTGCCATGTGTCTTGTCTCCCTGTGTGCGTAAAAGGTGGCTAGGTGGTCAGGTAGCTGGGTGGCTAGGAAAAATCCAGTCTAAAAATTGCTTTCCCAGCTACCCAGCCACCTTATTACCCAGCGACCTTGTTCCCTAGCCACCTGGCTACCTTGTTTTCCCAGCCACCTGACTCTGTTGGCGCAACCGTTCGATCGCATCCATGACGTTCCGGCTGACATGCGTGTAATACGCTTTTTCCTGCTCTCCGTTTTCACCGGCGTCGTCCTGTATCGCGGACGCCGGGGGCGAAAACCGCAATGGCGGTCCGATCCGCACCGTCACCCGCTTGGGCCGGATCCAGCGAGCGTTCTTTGGCATCGCCTCGTCCGTCCCGGTCACATAGGCCGGCAACACCGGCACGCCCGTTCGGGCCACGAGCACACCCACGCCTGGCTTGGGCGGCAACAACTTCCCCGTCCGGTTGATCTGCCCCTCCGGGTAGATGACCACCACCCGCCCGGACTGGAGCCGACGAGTCGCTTCGTGGAGCGCTTCTTTGGTCACCCCACCGCGCCTGATCGGAAACCCGCCCAACCAACGGTAGATCCAGCCAATCACGGGATGATGAAACAGTTCCCGCTTCCCCATAAAGTCAGCCGGCCGTCCGAGGGCACAAGCCAGCATGGGGATGTCCAAATAGCTGATGTGATTGCCGGCGACCAGGAACCCGCCGTCCCGGGGCACATGCTCGCGCCCCACCACTTCAAGCCGCAGATACCATCCGGCCCACCAGCCGATGATGACCCGCAAAATGCCATAAAACCGGTCGCCGGCCGTCATACTACGCACCGGGCCACGCGCCAAGCCGTCCGTCTGACTGCCCGTCCGAATGTCAACGGTGAGGCACCCGATGCAACCGGTCGAAAGATAAGAGAATCCCGCGGCCGTCCAAAACCGCCATCATCTTATCCACCACCTGGTCCAAAGTCAAGCCGGTGGTGTCGATCCTCACCGCATCTTCCGCCGCGCGCAACGGCGCGACCGGCCGCCCCTGATCGCGCTGATCCCGCTCGCGAATGGCCGACAGCACCTGCCGGGCCGAACGGCGGCCACCGGGCAACTCCCGAAAACGGCGCCGGCCGCGCACCGACGGATCGGCATCGAGAAAAAATTTCGCCGTCGCCGCCGGGCAGACGACCGTGCCGATGTCCCGCCCCTCCATGACCACCCCGCCCCGCTTGGCCCCCTGTCGTATCAATGTCCGCTGAATCGTCAGCAACCGCCGCCGGACCACGGGCAGCGCGGCGACGCGCGATGCCGTGGCGGTGACCGCGTCATCCCGAAGCTCGTGGATGAGTCTTCGCCCCTTGATCCGGATCCGCCACCCGGCCGGTCCGCCGGGTCCAATTCGACGCACCGGCGCCAATGTCAGCCCCAGGCGCGAGCACAACCGCCCCATCGCCCGGGGGTCGGCGGGATCGATTCCGGCTTTGAGCGCCGCCCATGCGACGGCCCGGTAGAGGCCGCCGGTTTCAAACACCCGCCAGCCCAATCGTTTGGCCAGGAGTCTCGACGCGCTGCT
>JACQCE010000006.1 GCA_016201765.1 Nitrospirota bacterium | reverse complement strand
TGGTGATGGAGGCCGATTCAGCCGACGGACTGGCGCGGCATAAACAAGATGTGATTGAATTCATTGAACAAGCCGGAGGCACGCTCGACTCGCAGTAGTGGGCCAGGTTTATGCGGCCCTCCTGTGTGACGTCAAAAATAGGGACACGTCCCAATTGTGGTGGGTTCTTGCGTCCTGTTGCGACGGACTCTGAAACAATTGGGACGTGTCCCTATTTTTCGGGTGAACCTGGCCCACCACCCGACTCGCACGTTGCTTGACGAATTGCCGTTGTCGACGGTATCATATAGAGCAATGGGGCCCCGTCTCGGGGCTCGTTTTTTGTGATGTGGAGGTCGGGCGTTTATGACGGTTGTCACGCAAACGGCGATTCGCAATATCGCCATCATCGCCCACGTGGACCACGGCAAGACGACGCTCGTCGACGGCTTGCTGCGCCAGAGCGGCGCGTTCCGGTCGAATGAACAGGTCCAGGAACGGGCGATGGATTCCAATGATCTCGAACGGGAACGGGGCATCACCATTCTGGCCAAGAACACGTCCCTGACCTACCGCAACACGCGGATCAACATCATCGACACGCCCGGCCACGCCGATTTCAGCGGCGAGGTGGAGCGGACGCTCAACATGGTGGACGGCGTGCTGCTGCTGGTCGACGCGGTGGACGGCCCGATGCCGCAGACGAAATTCGTCCTCTCCCGCTCGCTCCGCTTGGGTCATTGCCCGATCGTCGTGATCAACAAAATCGACCGGCCCGGGGCCCGGCCGGATGACGCGGTCAACCGCACCTTTGATCTCTTCGTGCAACTCGGCGCGTCCGACCGCCAGCTCGATTTTCCGATTCTCTACACCTCGGCCAAGCTGGGCTATTCCGTCCGGAAGCTCGATGAGCCCAAAACGGATCTGGCGCCGTTGTTTGAAACGATTCTGGCCCACGTGCCGCCGCCGCAGGGCTCGCCGACCTCTCCGCTGCAGTTGCTGGTCACCTCGATCGATTACGACCCCTACGTCGGGCGGCTGGCCATCGGCAAGATTGCCAACGGCCGGTTGAAAATGGGCGACGCCATCTCACGAATCAAACGGAACGGGACGACCGAAACCGGCCGGGTGACCAGGCTGCTGGGATTCCACGGCCTGAACCGGGTTGAATTGGAGGAGGCCGGAACCGGGGAAGTCGTGGCCCTGGCCGGGCTGGACGAGGTGGAAATCGGCGAGACCATTGCCGATGCCAACGACCCGCATGCGCTGCCGACCATCGAAATCGGCGAGCCGACACTGACGATGGAATTCATGGTGAACGCGTCCCCCTTGGCCGGCACCGAGGGCAAGTTTGTCACCAGCCGCCATCTGAGAGAGCGGCTGCTGCGGGAGTTGCGCACCAACGTGGCGCTCAAGGTGGAGGAGACGGAAAACGGCGACCGGTTCATCGTGGCGGGTCGGGGCGAATTGCATCTGGCCATCCTGATCGAGAACATGCGGCGCGAAGGCTACGAACTCGCCGTCTCGAAGCCGCGCGTCATTCTCAAGCAGGAGGGCGACCGGACGCTGGAACCCTATGAACTGCTGCTGCTCGACATCGAGGAAGCCCATCAGGGGGTGATGATCGAGCAACTGGGCCGGCGGAAGGCGGAATTGCTCAACCACCAGGTCGGCGTCGATGGACGGGTCCGACTGGAATATCGGATTCCCGCCCGGGGGTTGATCGGGTTTCATTCGGACTTTGTCACCGATACGAAGGGCACCGGCATCATTCATCACCTGTTTGACGGTTACGGTCCCTACAAGGGGGAGATTTCGATCCGCACGCGCGGCGCGCTCATCGCCATGGAGGCGGGGGAGACGGTGGCCTACGGCCTCTTCAACCTGCAGGAGCGGGGCGAGCTGTTCGTGGGCGCCGGCGTGAAGGTCTATGCCGGGATGATCATCGGCCAGCATACCCGCGACAATGATCTGGTCGTCAATCCGATGAAGTCCAAAAAACTGACGAACATGCGGGCGTCGGGCAGCGATGAGAACATCACCCTGACGCCGCCGCGCCAGATGACGCTGGAGCGGGCGATTGAATTCATCGCCGATGATGAACTGGTGGAAGTGACGCCGGCATCCATCCGTTTACGCAAGCGCATTCTTGACGAGAACGAGCGAAAGCGCATGGCCAAGCGGACCGAATCCCTCTCCGACGGCTGATCGCTCCACCCTGTTGTTCTCTTGGTTGTCCGCATTCCCCGCTGTCCCCGTCAGCCCCCCTGTTTCCCATCGACCCCTGTCGACTCCAGTCGAATTGACGGCGTCCGCCGGATCACGTAGGATGGGCGGGCGTTCGACGGGTGGCGTCCCCGGTCGACGGGATCACCAGGGTGGAGAGCCAAGCGGGCGGCCGGAGGAACGACGGATGAGACGGCGTCAACGGCTTCAAGGCGGATGGCGGCTGCTGATTGCGCTGCTGTTGTTGTGTTGCTCGATGGTGTCGGGCTGTTCGATGGTGTCATCGCTCAAGCCGCCGGCCCCCCCGACCCCACCTACCATCGACTCGCAGCTGACCGCCCAGCTTATCCGGTATCTGCGGGCCGATGATCAGGAAGCCGGCCGGCTGCTGGACGGATTGGCCGGACGGCCTCCGGACGAACTGCAATCGGCGCTGCAGCAGCTTCTGACCGGTTCAACGTTATGGGATCATTCCGGTCTCGAAACGGGCGCCCTTCCCAACCGGTCCATCACCGTTGACGGGATTGAGAGGCGGTACGCCCTGTATGTGCCGCCCTCCTACCGATCCTCCGGGACTTATCCACTCATCCTCTGCCTGCACGGCGCCGGTTTTGACGGCGACAGTTATCTGGAGCGATGGGCCCCGAGGCTTGGGGATCGGTATCTGCTGGCCTGTCCGAGCATTGAGGACGGCGCCTGGTGGACGCGCGAGGGCGAAGTCCTGGCCATGGCCGTCTTCAACGAGGTGGCCCGACACTATCATGTCAATCGGGACCGGGTGTTTCTGACCGGCATGTCGAACGGCGGCCTCGGCACCTATCTGATCGGCTTGAACCATTCGGACCAATTCGCCGCGCTCATCCCGATGGCGGGGGCGTTTCCCCAGGGCTTTTACCCGTTGTTTGACAACGCCAGACGGACGCCGCTCTATCTGATCCACGGCGAAAAGGATCAGGTCATTCCCGTCGGGTTCAGCCGGAGTATCGCGGCCTATCTCAAGAAGGAGAAGATTCCGGCCGTCTACATCGAGCATGAACGGGTCCACCCCATGGCCGGCGGCCATTTTTTCCCGAAGGATGAACTGCCGGCATTGATCGCCTGGCTGGATGACCAGCGCCGACGGGCGCCTGACGTGGCGTTGACCGTGGTGCGAGACCGGGACCATACGGGCAGGGCCGACTGGCTGCAGTTGGATCGGATCGATCCGTCCGTGGGCTCCTTCTGGGCATCCGAATCCGATGAGGAGGAGAGTCGGCGTTTAGAACGGGGTGCGTTTGCCCGGCTGGCGGTTCTCAGGGAAGGGAATGTCATCCGGGTCACGACCAAGGGGGTGCGTCGTTACAGTCTGCTGTTCTATCCGGATGCCGTCGATTTTCGGCAATCGGTCAAGATTATGACCAACGACCGGGTCAGTTTTGAAGGGCTCATTCAGCCGGAGAGTCGCCTGCTGCTCGAAGAGGCGCGCCGCCGTCCGGACCCGGCCCAACTGGTGCTGGCAAAGGTGGAGATTGAAGTGCCTGAGAGCAAGTGACGAGTGACAAGTGGATAGTGGAGAGTGACAAGTGACGAGTGACGAGTGAAGAGTTTACAACAAAGCTCCATTGTTTCGTTCTCTCTTTTTGCTGTCCACTTTTCACTCGTCACTAACCACTGTACTTGGGAGGGATGATGGAGACGGCGGCCGCGGGTGGAGGAGGGGGACGGTTCTTCCTGGCGCATATTTTCTTTCTGGTCGTCTTCATCGCGCTGGTCTGGGCGCTGGTGGTCGTCCTCCTGCGGCGGCGCGACCGGAAGGCCGTGTGGCTGGCCGTCATTCCGCTCATCCTGATTTTTACGACGGCCTTTCTGGCCCCCAAGCATCCGCTGGCCCATCAGGCGGTCAATGTCATCTATGACGGGTTGCTGATCTATAACGCCTATTTCTTCTGGAAGAACGGCCCCGCGCCGCTCGGGCGGCTCTACCTGGCGGCGGTCATCGGCACCGCGCTCGATTTTGCCATGCACTTTGTGATCCGGATCGCATAAGCGACGGAGAGGAGGCTCCATGAACGTGCTGTTCCAGACGGATGATCGATGGGCGGGATTGATGTTGAGGCTGACGCTCGGGCTGGTGATGCTGCCCCATGGCGCCCAGAAATTACTGGGGTTGTTCGGGGGGCATGGTTTTGGGGGCACGGTGACATTTTTCACGGGGCAGATGAATATTCCCTGGCTGCTGGCCGTGATGGTGATCCTGATCGAATCGATCGGCTCGACCATCCTGATCGCCGGGTTTCTGACGAGGCCGGTTGCCTTCGGTCTTGCGTCGATCATGGTGGGCGCCGTGGCGTTTGTCCACTGGCAGAACGGGTTCTTCATGAACTGGTTCGGCGATCAGCCCGGCGAAGGCTTCGAGTACCACATCCTGGCCTTCGGCATCGCCCTGGCGTTGATGGCCACCGGCGGCGGCCGGTATTCCGTCGATCTGAAGCTCACGCAGCGGCTCCAGTCCAGATCCTCATGACCCGGCCCTCCGGTGTGGAGGCCGTCCGCTGGGAGCCGTGGGGCGAGGCCGCCTTCGCGCGGGCCCGGTCCGAGGGCAAGCGGGTGCTGCTTTCCATTTCGGCCAGCTGGTGCCATTGGTGCCACGTCATGGATGAGGAGAGCTTTGCCCACCCCGAAGTCATCCGCCAGTTGAACGAGCGGTTTGTGCCGGTACGGGTCGACAGTGATCAGCGGCCGGACATCAACAGCCGGTACAACATGGGCGGCTGGCCGACGGTGGCCGTCCTCGATCCCGCCGGGAACGTCATCGCCGGGGAGACCTACCTCCCTCTCGGTCCCTTTTTAAGCTGGCTCGGTTCAACGACCGGGATCGAATCATCTCGTCATCGAGCGCTGGGTGAGCGGGGCGAGCCGGGTGGGCCGCCGGTCAAGACGATCGCCGCGCCCCCATCCCCTGAGCCGCCGGCACTGGACCATGCCCTGGTGGCGACCGTGTCGGACTGGCTTGACCGCGCCCATGATCGCACGTTCGGCGGGTTCGGTGTCGTGCCCAAATTCCCCCAGCCGTGGGCCATTGAGTTGCT
>JACQCE010000005.1 GCA_016201765.1 Nitrospirota bacterium | reverse complement strand
CCATCTGCATCGGGCAGCTTCGGCGGTTTGATCACATGCGGCGGAGGGATCGGTTCCGCGCCGCGGGCATCGATGGGATACACCACGGGACACACCGCGGCACATGCTGACACGGCCGCGAGCAACCCCAGCCAGACGCGCACTCGTGTGAACCCCGTACCACGGCTTCGCAGCCGTGGCTTCGGGGACAACCCTTCGGGTCTTTCTCATGCCGGACTCCTTTCCATTCCGCCCGCCTTGATGTCGTTGACCGACGGCACGATCAGATAGGGGGCGCCCCGTTGCCGGCCGTTCCGGACATTCCATGCCGCCGGGTCGCCGGCCGGTTTCACGCGCACGCCGCACTCGCCGCCCGTGATCAGATAGGCGACGCCCGCGCCGGAATCATCGATCTTTTGCACCGTCGCGCCGCAGACCGGCCGATCTAAACGGCCGGTCCAGCCGACCACGTCGAACCATTCGCCCGCCGGCGCGCCGTCATACAACCGCACGCTCGCCACCGGCCGCGGCGGCTCCAGCGCGTTGAACCGCCATGAGCCCCCCTCGGCACAATTCTCATTTTCATCGATCATCAACAGCACGGCCGTGATCAGAATACCCTGAACGAGAAATATTTTTTCGGATTCTTTTTCACATCGTCCGCCAGCTCGCGAAACGCCGTCGAGGCCGATTTAAACTCGGCGATCGCCGACGTCAGCTCCGTGGCCATCTGCTGGTTGGTCATCAACTGGCCGGCCACGCCCTCGCCCGCCTCCATCCTGCCCAGGAGCCGGTCGAGTTTGGCCGTTGACGACACCAGATTATTATAGACAAGCGGATCGCTGGCCAGTTTGCCGACCGTGCCTTCGCCGTGGCGCAATTCATCGCCGAGCTGCTCGAACGACTTCGCGGCGTTGTCCATCCGGTCGGCCACGCTCGTGAGCCGTCTGTAGAGCGTCGGATCGTTGAGCAGCTTGCCGGCCGAGCCCTCGCCTTTTTCGACTTGCTGAATCAGCGAACGGCTTTCGGTCGCCAACTGCGTCAGTTGGTCGTACAGGACCGTGTCGGTGACCAGCCGGCCGATCGAACCCTGCCCCTCCGAGATTTTGGTCAGCATCCCGTTCACATTCTTGAGCGCCCGGCCCAACTCACCCAGCGTCACCGAACTGCCGGAGATGACCTCCTTGATGTCGACCGGCACGACACCCTCCAGCGGCCGGTTCGGCGGCAACGGCGCGGCCGTCGGCGTGCCCAGGCCGATTTCCACGTAGATGTCGCCCAGCAACCCCTGCGTCCGCACGCTGGCGGCCGAATCGGACCGAATCAGCGTCGACAGCTCCGAATCGACCATCATCTCCACGTCGATGCCGACCCGCTCTCCCTTGGTCGGGAAGCGGATCTTCTTCACGTAGCCCGCCTCGACGCCGCCCAGCCAGACCGGCGCGCCGGTCCGCAGTCCCCGGACGTCGCTGAACAACGCGTGCAGCGGCTGTTTGGGCCGCATCAAATCGCTCAGATAGCCGAACGAGACGACGGCCGTGGCGATGATCCCGACGCTGATGATCACCACCAGCCCGACCTTCAATTCGGACCACTTGATATTCGAGCTCCGTTGCATCAGGTTTCCTCCGCTCGTGCTTCGCACTCGCTTATTGAAAAAGGGGACAGGCTACTTTTTCTCCGTCGAGTCCTGTCAGGCTGCTAAGAAAAGTAGCCTGTCCCCTTTTCACAATCGAAAATGTCTTCACTCGCCACTCGTCACTTGTCACTATCCTTTAAACCAAAAACCCCCTCACGTGCTCATCCCGGCACTGCCTCAACTCGTCCGCGGTGCCCTCAAATGCCACCCGCCCCTCATGGATCGCCAGAAACCGGTCGCCGACCCGGAAGGCGTCGGCCATCTGGTGCGTCACCATCACCGAGCTCACGCCCTGCGCGTCGCGCAGTTTCCGGATCAGGTCGCAGATCGTCCGGGCCGTCATGGGATCGAGCCCCGTCGTCGGTTCATCGTAGAGCATCATCTTGGCGTCGACCGCGCCCAGCGCCCGCATGATCGCCACGCGACGCTTCATGCCGCCGCTGAGCTCATCGGGCATCATGTCGATCGCCTCCTCCAGCCCGACGAAACCGAGCAGATGGCGGACGCGGTCCTCAATCTCCGCCTCGCTCAACTGCCCTTCTTCAAAGAGCCGGTAGCCGACGTTTTCCCCGACGGTCATCGAATCAAACAGGGCGCCTTCCTGAAAGACCATCCCGATCTTCCGGCGCAGCCCGATCAGTTCCTCCTCGGTCATCCCGGAAATCTCCTGCCCGTCGATCATGATCCGCCCCTCGTCCGGCTTGAGCAGTCCCAGAATCAACCGCAGAACGGTCGTCTTCCCGGAGCCGCTCGCGCCGATGATCACTTTCGTCTCGCGCGGGGCCACGCGAAAGCTGACCTCCTTGAGGACCTGCTGATTCTCGTACGAGCAGGTCACCCGCTCGAACGTAATCAGATCCCCGTTTACGTCGCCCATCCGAAGAAGCCCACCAGCAGTTTGGTCAGGAGGAAATTCGCCACCAGGATCAGCACCGAGGCAAAGACGACCGCGCGCGTCGTGGCCAGCCCGATCCCCTTCGTGCCGCCGGCCGTCCGCAACCCGTGATCGCAGCCGACGATCGCGATGATGAACCCGAACAGAAACGGCTTGATCAACGCCCCCACCACATTCTCAAAACTGAACGCCTGCCCCACTTCCGACCAGTAGATCGGCGAGCCGATCCGACTGACGAAGAAGGAAATGAAAAACCCGCCCAGCACCCCCATCGCGTCGCTGATCACCGTGAGAATCGGGAGCATCACGACCACGGCGACGATCCGCGGCAGGACCAGCCTTTTGACCGGATCGGTGCCCAGCACGCGCATGGCGTCGATCTGCTGGGTCACCTTCATCGCCCCCAATTCGGCCGTGATCCCCGAACAGACCCGCCCGGCCACCATCAGCCCCGTCAGCACGGGACCCAGCTCGCGCAGGATGCTGACCGTGACCGCACGGCCGAGAAAACTCTTCGCGCCGAACGAGGCCAGCTCGACGGAAAACTGCATGGCCAGCGCCATGCCGGCAAAGAGGCCCGTCAGGATCACGATCCCCAGCGAGCCGACGCCGAGCAGATCCATCTGCTCGACCATCTCCTTGCCGTACCACGGCCGCTGAACGAGCGCCGCCCCCGCCCGCCCCGTCAACCGCGCCAACGACTGGACTTCGGCGACCCAGCCCTTGATCTGCTCAGCGGGCGACACCGCGCTCCAGAACGATCATCATAATCCGAGCGACTCGCCCACCCGGACGACCAGCAGCCGCGGCTCGGTCATCGACTCCATCGCATAACGGACGCCTTCCCGCCCCAACCCCGATTCCTTGGCCCCGCCGTACGGCATCTGATCCAAACGGAACATCGGATAGTCGTTGACGATCACGCCGCCCACATCCAGCCCGCCCCACGCGCGGAAGACGTCATCCACGCGGCGCGTAAAAACGCTCGCCTGCAATCCGTACGGCGACGCGTTAACTTGATCAACCGCCTCTTGAAATGTATGGTAGCGGCTCACCACCACGACCGGTCCGAAGACCTCCTCGCAGACGACTTTCATCCGGGCGTCGACGTTGGTCAACACGATCGGCGACAGGACATTCTCCCGGCGCGAGCCCGCCAGCAGTGTTGCCGCGCCGTGGCTGACCGCCTCCTTGACCCAGCTCTCCACCCGGTCGGCCGCCGCCTGATCGATCATCGGACCGACGACCGTCTTCGGATCGGCCGGATCGCCGACGGGCAATTGCTTCGTCGCGGCCAGAAACCGCTCAAGAAATCTGTCATATATGTGATCATGAAGATAGAGGCGCTGGGTCGAAATGCAGATCTGGCCGGCGTAGGCGAAGGCGCCGACCGCCAGTCGCGCGGCCGCAAACTCGAGATCGGCGTCGTCCTGGACGATCGCCGCGGCGTTGCCGCCCAGCTCCAGCACAACCCGTTTTTTGCCCGCCTGGCTCTTGAGCGCCCAGCCCACCCGCGCGCTGCCGGTAAAACTGAGCAGCGCCAGCCGGTCGTCGGTCACCAGCTGCGCGGCCACATCGACCGGACAGGGCAGAATATTAATGAGGCCCGGCGGCGCGCCCGCGTCTTGAATGATCCGCCCCAGCCGCAACGACGTCAACGGCGCCTGCGGCGGCGGCTTCAGCACGACCGGCGCGCCGACCGCCAGGGCGGGCGCCACTTTGTGCGCAACCAGATTGATCGGAAAATTGAACGGTGAGATTGCCGCGATCGGCCCGACCGGCAGGCGCGCCGTCATCGCCAGATAGCCGTCTCCGGCCGGCGAAGCGTCAAGCGGCGGCAGCTCGCCGGCCAGCCGTTTGGTTTCCTCCGATGCGAGGGTAAAGGTCGAGATCGCCCGATCGACTTCGGCCGCCGCATACTGGATCGGCTTGCCCGCCTCGGCCATGATCAACCGGGCCAGCTCATCGCGGGAGCGGCGAAGCCCTTCGACGATGGCGCTGAGCAGCGCGGCCCGTCGATGGCGGGGCCAGCGCCGGCTGTCGGTAAAACAGCGCCGGGCCGCGGCGATGGCGCGGTCCATCTCGGCCGCCGTCGCCTGGGGCGCGCGGCCGACCACGTCGCCGTTGTAGGGATTGCGAACCGGTGCGGAGTGGGCGGCGGCCACCCACTCGCCGTCGATCAGCAGTCGATTATCTATCAAATCCGGGGCGTCCGTGGGCGTCACTCTCCTCTGACTTGGGGGGCATTATGAGAGAAGTTGCCAATGATGTCAAGGGCATGCACGCGCCGAAGAAAGGTACTAACATCGGACATAACTCCTCACGTCCGTTCGGAGTGAAGGTACTCACATCGGACATGACTCCTCACGTCCGTTCGGAGTAAATCGGCGATAAGGCCCGAAGATGGGTCACATTTTTGGCAATCAACACCACGGCCCGATCGATCTCCTCCGGCGTGTTGCCTCGCCACAAACCGAAGACCACTGCGCCCTGCGCCAACGATTGCTCGAGACCCAGCGCCAGCAACGAGGGCGACGCTCTCCAGGCCGTCCGTTCCCGGCAGGTGACGCCGGCGGCGGCGGCGACGCCGTCGCGGCTGAGCGCCATCACCAGCGCTTCCCCCTCGACGAATTGCACCACCAGGCTCAAGTGGCCCGGCAACCGCTCCGTCGGATGGCCTGTCGGCTTCCAGTTCTCAAGCTTCGAGTGCAATCCGTCGCGAAGCCGCGCGGTCAGTGGATCGAGCCGGGACCGGAGCGCGCGCACTTCCGAGCGGACCAGTTCGGCCGCCAGCCCCATTCCAACAATGCCGGGCACATTCTCCAGCCCGGCCCGGCGGCTGTGCTCTTGCGTGCCTCCGTGGATCAATGGCTCCACCCGGATTCCCCGGCGCACGACCAGGGCGCCCACGCCCGGCGGGCCGCCGAGCTGATTGGAGGAGCAGCTCAGCGCGTCGATCTGCATCGCGGCCACATCAATCGGCACACGGCCCGAGGCCGCCACGGCATCAACATGCAACGGCACGCCCGCGCGGCGGGTGATCGCGCCGATCTCGGCGATCGCCTGCAGCGTGCCGATTTCGCCGCTCGCCGCCTGAATCGAAACCAGCGCCGTCGACCCGGTCAGAGCCGATTGCACCCGGGCCGGATCAATCCGGCCCGTCGAATCCACGGGGAGGACGGCCGTGGTAAATCCGTGCGGCTCAAGCGCGCGGCAACTGCTGAGAATGGAAGGGTGCTCAACCGCGGAAACGATCAGATGACGCCGGCCCCGTCCGGCTCCGGCCCCGCCTATGCCTTTAATTGCCAGATTGTTCGCCTCGCTGCCCGACGCGGTGAAGATCACCTCGTTCGGATCGGCGCCGACCAGCGCGGCCACCTGCCCGCGCGCGTGCTCCACGGCGGCCTTGGGCCGGTCGCCCGCCGCATGCGGGGCCATGGGATTACCCCAGGATTCGGTCAGGAACGGTTGCATCGCGGCAATCGCCTCCGGTCGCGGCGGCATCGCGCTGATCGAATCCAGATAGATGATCCCGGACATGCCAGGAACAGGAGCTTGGAAAACACTCATACGTCAGCCCACATGTACCTGTGCTGCCCGGGAACATCTATCAGCGAGCAACGCGAGCGTGAGGGGGAGGCTCCATGCCGCAGGCACATGGAGGGGGCGACGCGAGCCCCTATAATAAAAACAAATCAGATTCGGCATGGCCCATTCTAGCAGAGCGCCGCTCCGTCAACAACCGGATCATGCTTTTTCATTGACAATGATTTCTCCGCGGTGATAGCGTGGGCAGAGCATTCATCATCCGCAACACACCAGTCGTCACAACCATTCCGAGGGAGGCGACACCATGGCCAAATTCATGTCATTTCTCAACAACCAGACGTACGCGGCAATGCGGATGGTGGTGGGTTTTCTCTTCCTGTGGCACGGGGTGCAGAAGCTTTTCAGCTTTCCCCCGTCACCCGAAGGCATGCCGCCGCCCCCCGAATTTGTCATCTATATCGCCGGCCCCATCGAGCTGATCGGCGGCGCGCTGGTCATGATCGGGCTCTTCACGCGTTACGCGGCCTTTCTCTGCAGCGGATTGATGGCCGTGGCCTATTGGATGGTGCACGGGCAGAAGGCGCTCCTCCCGATTCAAAACGGCGGGGAACTGGCGGCACTCTATTGTTTCATTTTTCTTTTCATCGCCACACAAGGCAGCAACATGTGGGGCCTGGACAAAAAGTAGTCGCACCCGGCCATGGCCGACGCCAAGCGCAAACTCGGACTGATGATCTCCACACCGCCGGACCATCCCAATCTCCCGGTGGCCACGGGCCTGGCTCGCGCGGCGCTCGAGCGGGGCGACGGCGTCTATCTCTATCTGATCGACGATGGGGTGCGGTCGCTTGACGATCCGCGCATTCAGGCGCTGGCCCGTTCGGGCGTCAAGCTCTTCGCCTGCGCCTATGGCGCGCAGAAGCACGGCCTGCCGACCGACAATCCCGCCGCCACCTATTGCGGGCTGGTGGTGCTCAACGATCTGATCGACGGCTGCGATCGGTTTCTCGCCTTCAACTGACACCGATGCCGCCGGCCCCTGAAGCGAACATCGTGATGCTCATCACCGGCGATCCGCTGAAGAACCACCGGCCGGCGGAGGCGGTGCGGATCGCGTTGGGGCTCGACAGCGGCGGGAAGGGCCGCATGACGATTATTTTGCGCGGGCCCGCGGCGCGGCTGCTCACGGACGAGGTGGAGGAGGCGGTCGACGGCGAGGAGCTGGCCGACCGCTATCTGCCCGTCTTCAAGGAATGGGGGACGACGTTCCTGGTCGATGAAACGGGCGCCGGCCATTTATCGAGGGTTTCGACCGACTTCCCGCACAGGATGCTCACCGAAACCCAGATCGCGGCCGAACTGGCGGCGGCCGATCGGGTGCTCATTTTCTGATCCGACTCATGCCGGCCCAAACACCCAGACGACTGCTCCATCTCCTCATCTCCGCCGATGCGGGCAGGGCGCTGCCCCTGGTGCTGGAACAGCAGCATGCCGGGAACCGGCCGAGAGTGGTGCTGGGGCCGATGGTCGCCGATTTGACGATCCCCGCCGGCCTGGACGTCACGCTGTTGGGGGGCGAGTTCGACGAACGGGCGTTGCTGACACTGATCGACGAGTCGGATTCGGTCAGCGTCTGGTAGGGCTCATTCCCTGGCGTCTTCGAACTCGTCGTGCCAGGCCATCTGGATCGCTTCAAGAATGCCTTCGTTTGATCGATCCGGCTTGTCCGCAAAATCGGGGAGAGCCATCACCCACTGGCGCAGATCGGTAAACCGCACGGTCAACGGATCGACGCCGGGGTGGCGCTCCATCAGCTCCAACGCGATCTCTTCCGGATCATCCCAGGTCAACGGCATGGCGTCACCTCCAGATGGGTCAAGGGGCAAGGGTCAAGGACAGCAGTCATGTTTCCCTTGACCCCTGACCCTTTTTACTCAGGAATTTCCACCACAACGTCGCCGCGCACGACCGCCTGGCACCCCAGACGCGACGCCAGGGTCAGCCCCTCCGCCATGTCGAGACGGTCCTCCTCGTCCGGTTGCATCGTGGAGAGATGGTCCATCCCCTCCTTGACGATGACATGGCAGGTGGTGCAGGCGCAGTTGCCGCCGCAGTTGTGCTCCAGACGGATGTTGTGTTTGAGGGCGATATCAAGGAGTGAACCCGGCAGGCCGTGGTCGCCGTAGGGATACGCGGTCTCATCCACCTCCACCGTCACGTTCTGCGGCAGAAAGGTCACCTTGTACCGTTTCACGGCGGCCGGCGTCTGCGTGGCGGATGAAGGTTTGCTGTTCGGTTCGGTCATGATCGCTCCGTCTGTTGTTCGGCCACGTGCTGGATCGTGCGGCCCAGCAGAACACCCGCCAGGTGCACGGTGGTTTCGTCGAGCCGTTTGATCCGCTCACGAATCCGCAGTGGCTCTTCTCCCCTGACCGCGTCACGCAGCTCAGCCGCGGCGGCTTCGATCGCCGTGCGCTCCGCCTGGGCCAGCAGGCCGCCGGCATCGGCCAGCGCCTTGCCGGTCGCCCGCAGCACCATCTCCGCCTCGTTGCGCGCTTCAATCAGGTTCCGGCGGGCGATGTCGTCCTTCGCGTGGAGGTAGGAGGCCTCCACCATGCGGGTCACTTCGTCCTCGGTCAAACCGTAGGACGGCTTGACCTCGATCGATTGCTCCTTGTGGCTGCGAAGCTCCTTCGCGCTGACCGAGAGGATGCCGTTGGCATCGATCATGAAGGTCAGCTCGATCTTTGGCAACCCGGCCGGCATCGGATCGATCTCCCTGAGCTGAAAGCGTGCCAGGCTGCGGTTATCGGCGACGAGTTCCCGTTCCCCCTGCAGGACATGGATATCAACCGTCCGCTGTCCGTCGACCGACGTGGTAAACGATTCCTTCGCGCTGGTCGGAATGGTCGTATTGCGGGGGATCAACACGCTCATGACGCCGCCCAGCGTTTCGATTCCCAATGACAACGGGTTGACATCGAGCAGCAGCAGATCCCGCGTCCCGCCGGCCAGAATGTCGGCCTGCACGGCCGCGCCCAGCGCGACCACCTCATCGGGATTCAATTCCGTGTGGGCCCGGCGGCCGAACAATTCCTCCACCCGGCGGCGGATCAACGGCATCCGGGTCATCCCGCCGACCAGCACCACTTCGTCGATCCGGTCCGGCGAAACACCGGCGTCCCGCAGCGCCAGACGGCAGGGATCGAGCGTGCGTTCCACGATCGGCATCATGAGCGATTCCAGTTGGGCGCGGGTCAGCGGAATCCGGTCGATCCCCGGCTCGCCGGGCAGGGCGATCTCGACGACCGTCCGCTCGTCGGATGACAACGCGCATTTGGCCGCTTCCGCCGCCAGCCGCACGGCCGACCAGCCGTCGGCTTGAGCCGCTTTGGCCCGGCGCGTGCCGCTCATCTGCCCGGCCAGCCATTCGGCCAGCCGCCGGTCCATGTCGTCGCCGCCCAGGTGGGTGTCGCCGTTGGTGGCCAGCACTTCGAAAATGCCCCCTTGGAGCTTCAAAATCGAGATATCAAACGTGCCGCCGCCCAGATCATAGACGGCGATCAATCCTTCCTTCCGTTGATGCAGACCGTAGGCCAGCGACGCGGCCGTCGGCTCATTGACGATCCGCAGCACCTCCAACCCGGCGATCCGCCCCGCGTCCTTGGTCGCTTGTCGCTGACTGTCGTTAAAATAGGCCGGGACCGTGATGACGGCCTGGCTCACCGACTCCCCCAGGTCAGCCTCCGCCCATCGTTTCAACTCGCCGAGGATCAACGCGGAGATTTCGGGCGGCGTAAAGCGGCGGCCTGCAATCTCGATCCGGACGACGCCCGGCGGCTCCTCCATCAGATGGAAGGGAAAAAATTTCAACTCCTCCTGCAGATCGGCCAGGCCGCGCCCCATGAAGCGCTTGACCGAGTAGATCACGTCGGCGGGATGGGTCGCCAGTCGGCGCCGGGCATCCTCCCCCATCGTCTCCCGGCCGCCATCAAATGCCACGATGGAGGGCAGCAGCCGCCGGCCGCCCGGCCCCGGAAGAATCCGGGGCCGGCCTCCTTCCATGACGGCCACCAGACTGTTGGTTGTGCCCAAATCAATGCCGACGATCTTTGGCATCACTCCGTCCTTCCAGCGTGATCGTGATATCGTCAATCGTGTTGATCAGATATTGCCGGCCCGAGAGGCGATCGCGCATCGCGGCGATCAGGGCCGGCTTGTCGGCCCCGCCGCCGTCAACCGCCCGGTCCCATCGGGCCGACAACTGCTGCAGTTCCTTGTCCAGCTCCGCCAATCGTTGTCGCAGCGCGCCCTGCTCCATTTTCAACCGCTCGCGCAGTTGAGGATCCCCCGGTTGTTCGCGGGCGCGTTCGCGCAACTCCTGCAACTCAAAAATTTCCTCCACCAGATCGGCCGGCGCCTTGGCCGCGATCTCCCGCTGTCCGGTTTCCAGACGGATCAGCGCGCCCATCCGCTCAATGGGATCCCGCAGCGTCCGATAGGCCCGATTCACCCGCGCCGACACCTCGAGACTCAACGCCCGCTCCCGCTCCGATTTGGTCTGGAAGAAATCAGGATGCACCAACCGGCTCCGCTCGTGAAACCGCTCGGCCAGCAATCGCTCATCAAGCTGAAGATGACGGGGAAAACCTAAACAGGCGAAATCATCTATCGCACCGGGGGCATCCGGGGCATCCGGCAGCGGTTGAATCGCCCCGCAGGCCGGACAGAGCCACGCCTCGCCCACCGGCTTGCCGCACCGCCAGCAGGGCCGCCGAACAATCCCGGGCGCGGCGCCCGGTGAGGGCTGGGAGGAGTTCGCCACGGACGGATGACACGGACTCGTCGAATCGATCAGGCGGAAAAGGATTCCCCGCAGCCGCAGCTCATCTTCGCGTTGGGGTTGTTGAACTTGAAGCCGCCGCCGGTCAGGCTGTCGACAAAATCCAGCGACGTGCCCTGCAGATAGAGGGCGCTCTTGGGATCGATCAGCACTTTGACGCCGTCAAACTCGGCGACCTCATCATGGGGGCCCTGCTTGGGCTCGAACGCCAGCTCATAGCTCAACCCCGAACAACCGCCACCCCGGACGCTCACGCGCAGAAACGAGCCTTCAGGCTGCGCGGTTAACAGCACCTTGACCTTTTTAATAGCCGCTTCAGTCAGTGAAATGGGACTGGTATGCACATCCGCCATGGTGGTGCTCCTCTCCGCCGTCCAACGACAACGCTTAGTGTTTGCGCTCCATCGCAGCCGGTTCCCGCGTGCCCGCCTGCTCGCCGTGCTTTTTGCGATAGTCCTCGAGCGCCGCCTTGATCGCGTCCTCGGCCAGCACCGAGCAGTGAATTTTGACCGGGGGCAGGTGCAGTTCGTTGACAATGTCGGTGTTCTTGATCTGCATCGCCTCGTTGACCGTCCGGCCCTTCAGCCACTCCGTCGCCAGGCTCGAGCTGGCGATCGCGCTGCCGCAGCCGAAGGTCTTGAACTTGGCGTCCACGATCACGCCTTCGTCGACCCGGATCTGCAGTTTCATGACGTCGCCGCACTCCGGCGCCCCGACGATGCCGGTGCCCACGCCGGGGTCGTTCTTGTCCAGGCTCCCGACATTCCGCGGATTATTGTAATGGTCGATCACTTTTTCACTGTACGCCATTGCGACAACCTCCTGTCAATGTTCGCCCTTCCACTCCACCTTGCTCAGGTCGATGCCTTCCTTCGCCATCTCATAGAGCGGCGACATCTCGCGCAGCTTGGTCACGATCTCGACCGTGCGCCGGATCACATACTCGACCTCTTCCTCCGTGTTAAAGCGCCCCAACCCGTACCGGATGGACGAATGCGCCAGCTCGCTGCCGACACCCAGCGCCTTGAGCACGTAGGAGGGCTCCAGGGAGGCCGAGGTGCAGGCCGAACCGGACGACAGAGCGATGTCCTTCAGTCCCATCAGCAGCGATTCCCCCTCCACGTAGGCGAAACTGATGTTCACGTTGTTCGGCAGCCGCCGGGTCGGGTGGCCGTTCAGATACGTTTCGTCCAGTTGCGTCATGATGCCGTCGCGCAGCCGGTCGCGCAGGGCGGTCAATCGTTTCGATTCCTCCGGCATCATCTGCCGGCAGATGTCGGCCGCCTTGCCGAAACCGACAATCAACGGCACCGGCAGCGTCCCGGAGCGCATGCCCCGTTCGTGGCCGCCGCCATCGATCATGGGGGCCAGCCGCACGCGGGGATTCTTGCGCCTGACATAGAGCGCGCCGATCCCCTTCGGCCCGTACATCTTGTGCGCGGTGAACGACATCAGGTCGATGCCCATCGCCTGCACGTCGACCGGAATTTTGCCGACGGCCTGTGTGGCGTCGCTGTGAAACAGGATCCCGCGCTCCTTGGCGATCGTGCCGATCTCCGCCACGGGATTGATCGTGCCGATCTCATTGTTGGCCAGGATGGCCGAAATCAGGATCGTTTTGGGGGTGATCGCCTGTTTGATCACGTCCGGATCAACCAGCCCGTCGGCCCGGACCGGAACATACGTCACCGAGAAGCCCATCTTTTCCAATCGTTTGGCCGTATCCAGGATGGCGCGATGTTCGGTCACCGTGGTGATAATATGATCGCCCTTTTCCCGGTACATCTCGGCGATGCCGCGGAGCGCGAGGTTGTCCGACTCGGTCGCGCCGCTGGTGAAGACGATCTCCTTGGGATCGGCGTTGATCAGCGCGGCGATCTGCTGGCGGGCCGCGTCAACGGCCGCTTCCGCCTCCCAGCCGAACGCGTGATTCCGGCTGGCGGCGTTCCCGAACTTCTCGGTAAAATAGGGGAGCATCGCCTCCAGCACGGTCGGATCGACCGGGGTGGTCGAATGGTTGTCCATGTAGATCGGTAGTTTCATGCCCGCACTCCTTCTTCTTTCGCCGTCGGCGCGTAGATGTCATCCAATGTCATTCGGCTCAACAGCGCCGCAATATCGGCCTGCACCTGCCCCAGCGGCCGGCGGATCGTACAATGCGACAACTGGTCACAGGCGCCTTCACCGTGTTCCCGATAACAAGCGGCAATGGCCAGTGGCCCCTCAATCGCTTCGATGACCTCCCCCACCGTGATCCGGGAGAGTTCCCTGGCCAGGCTGTAGCCGCCGTGCGACCCGTTATGGCTCTGAATCAGCCCGTGCTTGGCCAGACGCTGAAGAATCTTCGCCAGCAACTCCACCGGAATGTGGCACTGGTCCGCAATCGCCTTGGTCGTGGCCGGTCGCTTGCCTTCCTGTTCGGCCAGACAGCCAATGGCCATGAGGCCATAATCGGTCTTTTTTGTGAATTTCAGCATCTAATTTACCTGTAAATTCAATTGAGTACTGTTATTTCTTATATCCGACTATTTTTGTCGTATATAAATATAACATCCCCTTCCTTCGATTGTCAATCTAAAAAGTGGCGGGGTAGTGGGTCAGTTTGATACTGCCCTCATGTGTGACGTCAAAATAGGGCACGTCCCAATTGTTCCAGAGTCAGCCACAAGCAGGCAGCAGGAACTCCCCAAAATTGGGACGTGTCCCTATTTTTGAGACCGGTCACGGTGAAACAGACCCACTACCAGTGACAGGAGGAATACGGGGCGGGCGTGAGGGTTTACACGAAATAGCGGCTGACATCCAACCCATAGGAGGACGGGTCGATGGTCTT
>JACQCE010000117.1 GCA_016201765.1 Nitrospirota bacterium | reverse complement strand
GGCTTGTTGGTCACACAGGCCAGGGTCCCCATGGCCGCGAGCTGCCCGATCGCCGGGGCCACGCCGTCATAGAGCCGGGTGTCGACGGCCACGTGCGCGAAGTAATCGTCTTCATAGAGCCGGCGGACGTCGGCGACACGGGAGTCATCGGCCTGGAGGTAATCATCGAAGCAGGCCCGATACAACTGATCCATCCCCTTGTTGACCCACGGGAGCAGGGCCTCATCCGGCCGGGCCGGCAAATGAAGCTGTGCGCGGACGCGCCGGGCCGCGGCCACCATATCGCGGCGGCTGTCCTCGAGCGTGCCGTCCAGATCCAGCGCAATCAACCGCATGTCATGGTGCTCCGGCCGGCGCTTTCCGCTTGCCAAGGGTTTCAACGCTGCCTTTGGCATCCCCGTGTTCGGTCACCTTGCGCTCGCCGCTGAGCGACCCCTTGTAGGCGGAGAACGGCCGGCCGTTGTGGCTGATCACCTCATGCGGCAGGCCGCCGGGAATGAGCAAAATATCCCCGCCCTCGATCGTAATGGGGCAGTCGTCGAAGTGAAACGTGGTCACGCCGGAGACGGCCCCGCGGATCTCCTCGTAATCATGCGCGTGGCGGCTGCGTTCAAACCAGGGACCGATCGTCTGAAGATCGTAGACCTTGTAACCCAAGCGCGCCATCTCCGCCGCCACCAATTCCGCCGTCGGCTCTTCCTTCCGGCTCCATTTGATCAGCTTGACCCCGTTGGGAAACGTCGTAATCTGTGCCTGCTTCAATGCATCGGTCATCTCTGCAACCTCCCCGCCTGTGCCCCTGTCTTGTTACCTTATAATCTTCTTGCCCCTCCAAGTCAATCGATCACCCGGTAGTGGGTCAGTTTCACCGTGACCGGTCTCAAAAATAGGGACACGTCCCAATTTCCTCAGGCTGCGCGCGGCGATCAACGAAATTGGGACGTGTCCCCATTTTTGCCACGCTTGAATCCATTCAACTGACCCACTACCGACCAGCCGGACGAACCCGGACC
Source organism: Nitrospirota bacterium (assembly GCA_016201765.1). Lineage (GTDB taxonomy): Bacteria > Nitrospirota > Nitrospiria > JACQCE01 > JACQCE01 > JACQCE01. The sequence continues at coordinate 33,511 of JACQCE010000117.1, read as the reverse complement.
GGTTATTGACCTCCCGCCCGTCCGCGTCATAGGATGAGGCCGTCATGCCGTCGGCACCGTCATCCCCCCTGGCGACACAGTTGATCCTTGACGAACTGTTTGACCTTTCGCTCTACCGGCAAATGCGGACCTTTGCCCGTTCCGAGCTGCACGCCACGCTCGATGAATTGATCACAGTCGAAGGCCGCCACCTGGCCTTCTGGCAGACGTTTTTTGGGCTTCCGCTTGCCACGCTTGATCCCGGCCGCCGCATGAAGCTGGGGATTATCAGTGTCGCCTGCCGCTTGACCGGCGAACTGGGGATCCATCTGACGCTGGAGGCGATCGAAGTCTATGGCGTCCGGAAGTACCTGGCGTTGTGGGACCAGTACCGGCACGATCCGCTCGGCAACGCCGTCAGGGAGATTCTTGAGGATGAATTCCGCCATGAAGACGAGGCCGTCACCCGGTTAACGGCGCGGAAGATCAACCCGGACCGGGTGCGGAATATTTTTCTGGGGTTTAACGACGGCCTGGTCGAAATTCTCGGCGCGGTCAGCGGGTTCTTCGCCGCCTTCGGCCACAGTCTGACGGTCCTGCTGGCCGGCGTGACCACCGCCGCGGCCGGCTCGCTCTCCATGGCCGCGGGCGCCTATGTGGCCGCCAGTTCCGAACAGGAGGTGCGCCGGACCCAGCGCGAAAAAGCGCAATTTCTGAACGGACAGGCTGATGCCGGGGAACCGGAAGGCTCGGCGTTGGGCGCCGCCGCCATCGTCGGGTTCGGTTATTTCGCCGGCGCCGTGCTGCCGATTCTGCCCGTCCTGCTGGGCGCGACAACCGCGTTGGCCTCCATCGTGGCCGGCGGCCTGACCATTCTGCTGGTCTCCATGGTGCTGGCGTTTCTGTCGGGGATGGATGTCCGCCGTCGGATGGTCGTGAACTTGGTGATCATCGCGGCGGCGGTCGGCGTCAGTTACGCGATCGGCGTTGCGGTCCGGGCCGTGTGGGGCGTCGGGCTGTAGACGGTCCGGCCTGCAGAAAGGTGCCGTCCCGGTACTCCTCGAATGCCCGGGTCAGCTCCTCCCGCGTGTTCATCACGATCGGTCCGCCCCAGGCGATCGGCTCGCCGATCGGTTTGCCGGAGACGAGCAGAAACCGGACCGCCCGCCCCGCCACGGCGACCCGGACCACGTCCCCATCGGCGAAGAGGACGACCGTTTCGACTCCCGCCGATCGGCCGTCCTGACCGCCGAATCGGCCTTCACCGTCCAGCACGTAGGCGAACACGCGGTGGCCCGCCTTGACCGGATGGTCGTATTGCGTCTGGGGCGCCACCGTCACGTCGAGATATTCGGGATCGATGACGATCTCGCGGACCGGTCCCTCCACGCCCGCCACCCGGCCGCAGATGACGTGCACTGTCACGCCGGGGGCCGGGGACACCGCGGGGATCTGGTCGCGCCGGATTTCCTGATACCGGGGCGCCATCATCTTCTGCGCGGCCGGAAGATTGGCCCAGAGCTGAAATCCCCAGAGTGCAGGCTGCGAGACCTGGGGCATTTCTTCGTGGATGATGCCGCCGCCGGCCGTCATCCACTGCACGTCCCCCGCCTCGATGGCGCCGCTGTGGCCCATGCTGTCCTTGTGCAGGACCCGCCCCTGCAACAGATAGGTGATCGTCTCGATGCCGCGATGCGGGTGCATGGGGAATCCGGCCAGATAGTCCTCCGGGTTGTCGGAATGAAAATCGTCCAGAAGCAGAAACGGATCGAACAATGGCAGGTGGGGTGATCCGAACGCGCGTTTCAGTTTGACGCCGGCCCCTTCAATCGTGGGTCGACTTTGCATCAAACGATCAACGGCCCGAATGGTCCCCATGTTCACCTCCCTGTTCACACGTGCACAGGGAGTATAAGCAATGGGAGGGATCACGCGCAAGAATCGGATCACACAGCCGGGCGGATGATCATCCGCGGCGATGACGGCCTGATTCCGACAGCAGTCGGTCGTACAACGACTCGAGCCGTTCAACGTGCCGCTGCCAGGTGAAGTGCGCCTCCACATGACGGCGGCATCGGCGGCTCATCTCGGCATACTGTTCGGGCTGAGGCGCCCACAACCGGTATTTGTCCACGATGAGCCCGGCCAGCGCGGCGGGATCCGGAGAAGCGAACAGCAGTCCCGGGTCGAGTGCTTCCAGGATCTCCGGTGTGCCGCCGATCCGCGTGCCCACCACCGGCAACCCTGACGCGAGCGCCTCCACGGTCACCAATCCGAAACCCTCCAGTTGCACCGTCGGCAGCACAAACAGATCGGCCGCCTGATAATAGAGGGGCAGCTCGTCCTCAGAAATGAAGCCGGTGAAACGAACATGCTCATTGAGGTGGTGTTCCTCCACCAGCGATTCCAGCCGCCCCCGCAACCGCCCCGTTCCCCCGATCACCAGGAGGGCGCCGGGGGCGCCACGCACCACCCGTCGCATGGCCAGGATGAGGTTGTCGAGCCCCATGCGCGGCACGAGGTTTCTCACGGTGAAGAGCATGAACCGCCCCGCGGGCAGTCCTAATTTCGCGCGCACGGACGGCTTGTCGGGCGCGGGGCGAAACCGCATTTCGTTCACCCCGCCTGGGATGACATCGATCCGCTCCAGCGGCGCGCCATGCCGCGCGTGCACGCGTTGTCGCATGAATTCGCTCAGTGTCGTCACCCGGCGGCTCTGTTCGATGGCGTTCCGCTCAAGCCGTTTCCGGCCCCACGAATGGAGCGCGGCCAGGATCGGGTTGGCATCCGGCTCGCGCGTGTCATACTCTTCGAACGCCAGCGAATGGCAGGTGTAAAGCGTCGGAATCGACCGGCTGCGCGGCGACCGCAGCACGCCCGCCGCCGAAAGAGGTTGATGAAGATGGATCAGATCAACCGGCTCCTCCGCCAGCAGACGGTCGAACAGGGCCCGGGCGCGGATGAGGGTCGAGAAAAGAAACGCGGCCGCGTGCGTCTGGTCGGGACGATAGTGATGGACCCGCACGCCGTCGATGCATTCCGCTTCGGGCCACGCCGGGTCCACCTGACGGGTCAGGAGACGCACCGCATGGCCCCTGGCCGCCAGGCGCGTCGTTTCTTCATGCAGGACCCGGCTCGCCCCGCCGTCGAGGCGGTGAATCGGCACATCGGCCACCACCAGCAGCTTCACCAGCGCTCCCCGTCCAGATAGATGCGATGCCAGAGTTCCAGCACCAGCAAGGCGAAGATTTGGTCGGAGAGATTTCTCCGCCCTGATTCATGCTCCTTCAACAATCGTGACACCTCCGCGGGGTTGAAATAGCCCCGTTTCAGGATCGCCCCTTCCGAGAGCAGTTCACGCACAAGGGGTTTCAGCTCGCGATTCAACCACTGCCCGATCGGCACCATGAAGCCCTGCTTGTCCCTGTGCAGGATCTCGGACGGGATCAGTTCCCGGATGGCATCACGAAACAACGCCTTCAAGGTCAATCCGCGGACTTTGACCTCGGCGGGAATGGACGCCGCATATTCGAGCAGCCGGTGGTCGCAATAGGGCACGCGCAACTCGAGCGAGGCCGCCATGCTCATCTTGTCTCCCAGCATCAGCAGATCGTCAGCCAGATAGCCCTGCACATCCACGGAAAAGACGCGGTCCAGGATGGCCAGGGCATCGGGGTGATCGTACCACTGTCGGTGCGCATCCCAGAGCGAGGCCGTGTCGCCGACGGCGGCCTGCATGGGCGGGGCCAGCAGCGCGTGCAGTCCCCTCTCGTCGTAAAAGGAAATCCACGACAGATAGCGCTCGCGCGGCGACAGCGGCCCGCTCTTCAGAAACCGCTTGACCCAGCCGGCCGCGTTGCGACTCCCGGTCGATTCCGGCACACGGTCGGCCAGACCGGCAAGCGTCCGGCGCGCCCACATCGGCAGCCGCGAGTATCCGGCGGCCAGTCGGGCCCCGAGATAGCGCGGGTACCCGCCGAACAACTCGTCGCCGCCGATTCCGGTCAGGGCCACGGTCACGTGCCTCCGGGCCGACGCCGAAACCAGATAGGTCGGAATCAACGACGAATCGGCGAAGGGTTCGTCCAGATGCCAGACCAGCTTGGGCAGCAATCCCATCACGTCCGGGGTGACGATCTCTTCATGATGGTTCGACCCGATGTGCCGCGCCACCGTCCGGGCGGCATCGAGCTCGTTATACGAGGCGGCCTCCTCCCCGTACCCGATGGTGAAGGTGTCGATCGGGCCGGACGATTCTCGGGCCATCAGGGCGGCGATACTGCCCGAATCCAGCCCGCCCGACAGGAACACACCCAGGGGGACGTCACTGATCAGATGCGCGCGGACCGACTCCGTGACAAGCGACTTCAACTCGTCGGCGATGTCGCGGGGGTGCCGGCGGAGCAAGCGCCGGCGCTCCCGTTCGTTCGGAAACCCCGGACGCCAGTAGGAACGCAGCGACAGCTCTCCCTTCCGGTACCGCAACAGATGGGCCGGCGGCAGCTTGCGAACGCCCGTCAGGATGGTCCCGGGCGAGGGTATGTAGAGGAAGGTCAGGAACGACGCCAGCGCCCTGGGATCAATCGTTTTTTGCAGGCCGTCATACTCCAGGAGCGCTTTCAGTTCGGAGGCAAAGAGCAGCGCACCGTGGTGGACCAGATAGTACAGCGGCTTGATCCCCAGCCGGTCGCGCGCCAACAGCAGCTGTTCCTGACGCGCGTCCCAGAGCGCGAAGGCGAACATCCCCCGCAACCGTTCCACGCAGGCGTCGCCATACTCCTCGTACAGATGAACGATCACCTCCGTGTCGCTGTGCGTGGTGAACGTGTGGCCCTTCGCGATCAACGCCTCGCGCAGTTCACGGTAGTTGTAGATCTCCCCGTTGAAGATGATCCTGACGGTGCCGTCTTCGTTCGCGATCGGCTGATGGCCGCCGGTCAGGTCAATAATGCTGAGCCGCCGCATGGCCAGGCCCGTCGTCCCCTCCAGATAGGATCCCTCGTCATCGGGACCGCGGTGGACGAGCCGTTGGGTCATCCGGCTCAGGAGCGCGCCGTCATGAAGTCCGACGAATCCGCAAATGCCGCACATTTACGTCGAGCTCCGCGAGACGTCACGTCCGATGTTCAGTACCATTTACCGTCTCTTCTCCCGCCTACCCGGTCGACGCGATGGCGTTGAGAAAAATGGGGTTGGAGAGCAGATGCTGGTCGCCGTGCCCCACTTCCACTCGATAGTAGGCCCGGCCGTTGGCCGGCGGCGCGACATCGGTCCATTGCTGATCAAACGGGGTCTGTGCCGTGAATTCCCGCCACACCCGGCCGTTCTTGATGACCCTCACCCTGACCGGTGCGGATCGACCGTCGCTGGCGGAGACGGCCAGCCCCACCGTCACGGGGAGACCGGATGCTGCGCTCAGTGTCTGGCCGGAACCGGCTTCCGCGGGGGCGATCGTCTGATCACCCCCGTGATGAACCGACCATTGGTCCAAGGTCAATCCCCATTCGGGTTGACGTTGGCGGGCATAAAACGCGCCGCGGCGCAACGCCGAGACCACGGCCGTCACAGAGCGAGATTCCGCCAGCACCACCGTCTGGACATCGGTGAACCGTTTGCGCCCCAACCCCTCATCGTGATAGGCCAGTTCGCCGATGCCCCAGACCGGTTCCGCCCTCACGCCGTCCAGATAGACGCGCAACAACCGGTCCCATTCGGCTCCGGGCTCCGTCGCCCGGACGTGATCCTGGTAGACGGCGCCAAAACCGGTGTAGCCGGTCGTATTTGCCAGAGATTCCGGATAGGGGTTGGTCCGCACGCTCACCGTTCCGCCGTACCAGGCCAGCAGCGTGCCGATCAATCCGAGCGGGCCCAGCGTGCCGTCCTGGCTGGCCAGATCCGACATGCGATAGTGATGATCGTCGATCGCCTCCGGCAGCGACCAGAAACTCAACCCGCCGGCCGCGCGCGCGGCATCGATCAGCCGCTGTGCCGGCGCATCGCCGGGATCCGGTCCGTAGGGGTCGTCTCGTGTGGAGGTGCCATGGGCCGACACCAGATTATTCATCAACAACAGTCCGCCCACCACCGCCACGGCGATCGCCTCCGGACGCCGGCGGCGGCGTCTGGAGAGTTGAAAAAATCGCATCTTCACCTCGACCACCCGTTCCCTCTTCCACAGCCAGACCGCGGGCCCCGCCAACAGCAGCGGCCAGAAGAGCGCCGGACGCCAGGCCGACCGGTCGCCCTCGATGACGGCGGTGAGTTGCTCCGGGTCGTCAAGCCCGACCAGTAACAGATTTTTCTGCGTGTTGTGCAGGGTGAGGTTCCCCTGCCAAAGCGAACCGGTCCAAAAATAATGGGGCATGACTTCCACGCCTGGAATGACCAGCAGATCGGGGTGGCGCCGCTGAAGGGCATGGATCTCGTTCAGGTACGCCGCGGCGCCGGATCGGCGGACCGACGGATAGTTCACGCCGTACCGGAGCAGGCCGCGCAGCGGCCACACCCCGTAGTCGACATGCAGGTTGTAATTGTCCGTCAGCACCAGACCGTCCAGACCGCCCTCCCGCGCCCGCGATGCCAGCTCCTCCAGGGAGAGCGAGCCGGTGCTGAGGGTGGAATGGACGTGAACGGCCAGGGCGATTTGATGGACGGAAGAGGCGGACGCGGCACCTGCCCAACCGGCGCCCCAGACACCCCCCCCCGACACCAGAAGAACTGCAAGAAACGCTTTAACCACGACGCCGCGTCCGCCCGGGGCGTGAGGGCATCGCCGACCCAAACGCGGAGCTTTTGGGGGATTTCCCTTCCGCACGGGCCCCCACATTCGATGACCGACGCCGGCGGCCCGCGGAACGCGCGGCACGGGTCGAGTCGAGGCCGACGCCGCGGATCGCCTGGTCGACGTCAAGCAACCCCCTGTAGAGGCGGTCGATCGCCTCCACCATCGCCTGCGCGCTGAACCGGCTCCCGACCGAACGATGAGCCGTTTCGCTCATCCGTCTCAGTCGCACGGGGTCCCACAAGAGCGAGCAGACCGCGTGGGCGAGCGCCGACGGAGCGGCCGGGGGCACCAGCAACCCGTTGCCGCCGTGGGTGATCAGATCGGGCAGCCCCCCCACCCGGCTGGCGACAACGGGCTTGCCCATGACCAGCGCTTCCAGCACGGTCCGCCCCATTCCCTCGTTCAACGACGGCTGGACGATCACATCGCACGCGGCGACATACCCGGGCAGGTCAAATTGGGCGCCGACCATCCGGAGATGATCCGCCACGCCGAGCACCGCCGCGCGTTGAGCCAGCGACTCCCGTTCCGGGCCCTCTCCCACGAACAGGAAGATCGCGGAGGGAAATTCACTGAGTATGGCCGGCATCGCGTCGATCAGATAACGATGGCCCTTGATCGGCTCCAATCGTCCCAGCACGCCGATGATCGGCCCGCGGGTCGGCAGCCCCAGGGTTTTCCTCGCCACAGCCGGCGTCGAACGGTTCCGATCATAAGCCGTCAGATCAATGCCGCTGTGAATGGCAAACAACCGGTCAGCCGGCGCAATCCGCCGTTCCAGATACTCCATTCTGCCGGCCTCGGTCAACGCGATCAGCGCGTGGGTCACCCGCCCCAGCCACCGTTCCACGGCAATAAACGCGGCGCTGATCAACCGCCCGTAATACCCGTAAAAAATGTGGCCATGGGGCGTGTGTACGATGGCCGGCACCCGACACAGTCTCGCGGCCAGACGGCCCAGGGCCCCGGCTTTGGACGTATGGGTGTGCACCACCTGCGGTTTGGATCGTTGGATCAATCGAATGATGGCCAGCAGCGCCGCCCCGTCGTGCCAGGGCGACAGCCGACGCAGGAGCGACGGAATCACCACCAGCTCCACGCCGGCCGCCCGTGCGGCGGCAAGCCGCTGCTCCAACGACCTGGCCTCTTCCGTGGTCATGTGCGATTCGGCCGAGGCGCCTGAGGCGAGGATCACCCGATATCGCTTCGGATCCAGTCCGATCACGGTGAGCAGGGTATTCTCCGCTGATCCGCCTCGATCCAGTCTCGTAATCAGATGCAACACCGTGACCCGCCCGTCTCCCAAACCGTTGTTACGGTCTGGCGGGGGGGTGTTTGAGCCAACGGCGGACGGACGCCTGGCCCACCGCCTGGCGGACGGGGCCGACACGGGGCGCCGTCGGTCAGCGACGCCCTGATGACTCGATCGCCGATTTCCCTGTTTGCTCATAGAGTTGCTGCCGCTCAAAATCCTTCGGTTCGTACGCCGTCGAGCCCATCCCGTAGTACTGCATCACCAGCGAGGCGATATAGACGCTGAGCGCGGCCGCGGCGAGCGCCAATGCCGCCTGCCAGAACCAGCGCCGGTTCATGCGGCGTCCTCCACCAACAGCGTCGCGGCCGGGCCCCCGCCTCCGGATGCCCGCACCGCGGCCATCTGCTCTTCGACCGCGGCCGTCATTTCCTCGACCGTGATCGCCGTCATGCACGCGTGGGTGCCCAACGGGCACTCACCCTCTCCGCAGGGGCTGCACCAGAGCGGTTTGCGCACGATCAGGTGCCCCTCCCCGGCCGGCCGCCAGCGGATCGGATCGGTCGGCCCCATGGTCGAGACCGTCGGGACGCCAAGGGCCGACGCCAGATGCAACGGCCCCGAGTTGTTGCAGGCCAGCACCTGACAGCAACCCAGCAGGGCGATAAATTCCCGCAGTTCCAGCCCGAAGAAGACGGCAATCCGCTGCCCCACGTCCATGCCGACTTGCGCGATGAGCCGTTCCTCCGCGCGGGTGCCGAAGAAGACCACCTGCCACCGCTTTTCCAGTTGCCGGGCCACCTGCAGAAACCGGCCCAACGGCCAGCGCTGCGACGGGTAATACCCGCCGGGATGAATGCCGATGATCGGCCGCGCCGGATCGAGCCCGCTGCGGCGCAGCCGCTCCAGGGCCGTGTCCCGCTCCCCCGGCGTCACCAGGAGGCAGGGCCGCTCCTCCGGATCGAGTTCAACACCGATGGCCGCCGCCAGGGCCTGCTGTTGCTGAAGAAACGACTGGTCCGGGCGGGCCTCCGCCACGTGCGTGAAATAGAGCCCGCGGCCGGCCGTCGAAAACCCCGCCCGGCAGCGCGCCCGACTGTGCCAGGCCAGCAACGCGGTTTCCAACTCCTCACCATTGAAAGGATCAATCACCAGGTCAAACTGTTCGGCGCGAAGCCGCGCGTGAAGCTGCAGCCGTTCATCCTGTTCGAGCAGCCGGCCCGCGCGGCCGCCCAGGTGCCCCGAGATCCCCCTCACCGTCATCAGCCGGTCGACTTCGGGCTGCACCTGCGCGAGGGGGGCCACGGTTTCGCGGCAGACCAGCGTGATTTCAGCCTCCGGCCACCGCCGTTTGAGCGCACGAAGCAGTGAAAGAGTGAGCACCAGATCGCCCAACCGGTCCAGGCGAATCACCGCGATTCGGCGGACCGCTTCCGGGTCGATGGGTGTCGACCACCGGGCGAAAAACGGCAGCAGCAGCCACAAGGCCGGCGTCCGGACGGCATAGTAGAGCCGCTTGATGCCGTCTTTGAACCATTTTCTAGTCATGCGGCTTCTCCGCAACGGCCAGGATGGTCAGCGATCGATTGATCCCCGTCATCTGGCACCACCACCGGGCGGCCCGGTCCAGCCATCGTTTGCGCCAGTCGGCATCCTCGACATCCATCCCGAGGGACAACACCCGGAACCCGCGCTCCTCCAGCAGCCGGCGGAGACTCGCCGGCGTGAAATGGAAGAGGTGCAGTTCCCGCTCATCCGGCGTGTAGAACGACGGCGGCGCGCCCTTGATCATCCGATAGACGGTGTTGAAGACCGTGCTCAGCCGGTTCGGCACGGCAACAAACAGCAATCCTCCGGGCCTCAGCAGTCGCTGCACAATGGCCAGATCGCCCCGGGGATCGGTCAGATGTTCCAGGACGTGCCACATGGTCACCACATCAAACGACGCGGCGGGCCATTCGATCGCCCGGACCGGTCCGGTCATGACGGGGATGGACAGCCGCCGCCGGACCCGCTCGGCGGCATACTCGGACAATTCGGTCCCCGCGCACAGGAATCCGGACGCCTGCGCCGTCTCGACAAAACTGCCGTCGCCGCAGCCGATATCCAGCAGATCGCCGGCCTGCCGCCGTTCGCGCACCAGTGCCAATCGCTGCCTCCACAACCGCCGCCGAGCCCGCTGCTGCGACGTGATCCAGTCGGCGTAATACCCTTCGTCATAATGATCGCTCAATTCCGTCAAGGACGGCACCGGCGTGAGATAGGCGACATCGCATCCGGCGCACAAGGCCGTCAGCACCTCGCCGCATCGCTCGATGACGCTGGCCGATCGTCCGCCGCACAACGGGCAGCGGCCGGTGGATTCGGCGACCCCGACCGTCGAGCCGGTCCCCGCGTGTCGCACGGTCATGTCCGCCCCCCCAGCAACCCCGCCAACAACCGATGATACTCCGCCTCGATCTGGCGCGCATGGCGCTCGGCGCCAAACTGTTGTTCCACCCGCTGCCGGCCGGCTTTACCCATCCGTTCCCGCAACGCGCCGTCCAAGAGACAGCGTTCCAGCGCCGCCGCCAACGCGTCGGGCTGTTCCGCCGGCACGAGCAGGCCTGTTTCGCCGTCCAGCACCGCTTCGGCGACCCCGCCGACCCTGGAGGCGATGACGGGTTTCGCCAACGCCATGGCTTCAAGAATTGCTCGAGGAAATGCCTCATAAAGAGAAGGATGAACAAGTAGATCTGCCGCTGCAATCCATGGCTGAACGGGTTGTTGATACCCTGCAAATTCCACACGATCCGCCACCTGAAGCCGCTTGGCCTGGGCCTCCAGTTTGGTCCGATAGACCGGATCGACCTGTCCGATCAGCAGGAGCCGGTAATCACGGCAGGCGCGGGGCAATTGCCCCAACGCGTCCAGCAGCACGTCGGCGCCCTTGAGCGGCTCCACTCGTCCGACCGAGATCACGACGACTGTGCCGGGCCCGGCGCCGACCCGCTTGCGGATGGCCGACCGTTGAGACTCGATTGAGGCCGGCGCCGCCAATTCAACCCCGTTGTGGATGACCGTCAGTTTCTGCTGATCCTCTCCCGACACATTGAACCGGAACCTGGGGCGGAGCGCTTCCGCGACCAGGACCAGCCGGTCGGAGAACGTTGCCAGCCACCGGTCGGACCAGTCGCCGGTGCTGGCCCGGATGTGCCACAACACGGCCGCGCGGCCGAACGCTGCCGCAATCCCGGCATAGAACGTTTCCCGCGGGGCATCGGTATGAACCAGCGGGATCCGCCGTCGACGGAGCATCGAGGCCAGCCGTCCCATTGTCCGGACGATCGTCCAGGCCGCCCGCACGGTCACCTGCGGCAGCGGCCAGATCATTGCCTCGATTCCCAGGGCTTCCACCCGGTCGCTCAGGTCGCCCCGCTCGGGACAGAGCAGCACGGGGCGGAACTGACGACGATCCAGGTGAGAGAGCAACTGAAGCAGGCTGTGTTGCCCGCCGCGTTCCAAGGTCCCGCGGCAGGTGACATAGAGGATCGGTACGGGACGATGTGTCGCCCGCGTGAGGCGGGCGCACAACTCGTCATACAGCTCGGTGATCCGACGCAGCATCAGACTCTCGGAAAAGAGCTGCTCGACCCGGCGCAGGCCGTTGGCGCCCATGGCGCGGCGGTGGTCTGGGTCGGTCAGCACCGATGCCAGGGTCTCGGCCAATTGATCGGCATTGTTCGGCGGCACCAGCGCGCCGGTCTCCGACGGGGCCACCGCCTCACGAATCCCGTCCAGATCCGACCCCACGACGGCCTTGCCGACGGTCATGGCCTCCAGCACCGCCAGCCCGAGCCCCTCCCGCTGCACCGATGGCAAACAGACCACGTCACAGGCGGCCATCAGCGGCGTCACGGACGCCTGGCGGCCGGTGAACACCACCGCCGGCAGCAATCCAAGCTTCTCCGCCGAGTCGTGCAGCCGGGCCCGTTCCGGGCCGTCGCCGACGATCAGCATTCTGGCATCTGGCAGATCGCGCCGCAAACGGGCGAACGCGCGCAGGGCGACCGCGTGCCCCTTGTTGGGAGTGAGCGAGCCGATGATGCCGATCACCGGCGCGCGGGCCGACAGCCCGTACAGCCGTCGTACGGCGGTCTCTTCCTTCGCGGCGCTCTCGGATTCCCGCCGGAGCGGCACGCCGTTGCGGATTACCGACACCACGCCCGGTGACAGCCCCAATCGCGCGGTGGCGAATGCGCCGACGCTGTGCGAACAGCAGATCACCCGGTCGGTGATCCAGGAGAGTCCCCATTCGATCCACCGTTGCCTCACGGCGAATCCCCAGTCGGTCGTATGCAGATGGGCGATGCGCACCGGCGTGCGCGCCAGCACCCCGGCCACGCGTCCGAGGACGCCGGCCGAATAGCCGTGCGTGTGCAGGATGACGATCTCATGTTCCCGAAGCCATCGGGCCAGGCGGAGCAATTCCTTGAAACGCCGCCGCGCGTTCCATTCGAAGCAGTCGACCGTGATGCCGGCCCGCTTCAATTCATCGGCGATCGGACCCCGCCCCGACAGACAGAGGACCCGGGCCCGGTACCGGGAGCGATCCAGGCCGGAGACGATCGTGGCCAGCACGCGCTCCATGCCTCCGATCTCCAGGCGATCGATCAGATGCACCACACGGATGGGCTGTGGAGCGCCCGTCTTCATCCCCGTCCCCTCGTCTGAACCGTGCGAACCATGGAGAGCAGCCGTTCCATCCGGCGCACATAGGTATGGTTGGTGATGGCCTCGCGATGGCCCTGTCCGGCGATCCGCGCCCGTTCATCGGAACGGGACAGATAATACGCGATCTTGCCGCGCAGATCGTGCGCGTTACGAAACACGGCCAGATGTTCTCCCTCCTTGAACAGCGTGGTCACGTCGCGCTGGTCATCGCTGAGCAGGAATCCCCCGCAGGCCATCGCCTCGAAGACCTTCGGGCTGGCCTGGTGGCACGGCGACACCCCGTCCTGATAGTGAATGGCCAGAATAATCTTCGCTGCGGCGTAGAGCTTCAGCCACTCGGACGGGACGACCTGCTCATCGCGCGCCACCCCTTTCAATGCTGACCGGCCGTCCAGCTGTCCCCATCCCGGGCCTCGAATCACGAGATTCATGTCCGCCAGCGGTTCGAGCCAGCGGGCGCGATTGGGATAATAGGAGCCGACGAAACAGACGTCGCTGGCATACGTGTGCTTCTCGTCGTCGTTCAACACCGTGGTCGCGTGCCGTCCGGGGGCGCAGGCAAACGGCAGCCATTGCGCGTGGGGCATCCCCGCCGCCGCAAACAATTCGACGGCTTCGGTCCCGCCGCAGCAGACGACGTCATAGAGCCGGGCCGTATCGAACGGCAGACCGGACGAGCCGGGGGCGTCAATGGTCCACAGGACCGTCACGATTCCCATGCGTTTCATCGCCTCGACACTCACCGCACTGATGCGATGTCCTCCCTGAACCAGACAGACGTCGGGCCGGTGCGCGGAGGCCAGCGCTACCAACCGGCGATTGAGGCGCGCCGCATCCCACCGTTGAAGCGGTCCACACAGTGTTCTGACCGTCCCCGGCAACAGAAAATCCCGGTCATCAAACACGGTCAGATGCACGCCCAGTTCCGTGATGGCCGCCTCCGTATATTCCGTCAGCGTTTCAAAATGAGGATTGTGATACCCGCTGAGCAGCATCCTCATGGTTGCTCCGTCGGTGCTCTGCACCCGCTCATGAAGACGACAACACCGTTCGACGCAGCAGATGGACATCGCTCATGGCGATATATCCCCCCTTCCAGACCATCGCACCATAGATCAGGACAAACAACATTCCGTGAAATCCAAGAACCATCAACACGTTCATCCGCGAGGCCGCGGATGACATCCCGACCACTTCGAACAAACCGGCCGCGGCAATGACGGCCGATGCGACGGCCACGCCGGCCAGGGGGACCAGATAGACCTCCTTGATCAGTCTGACAAACGGCAACGCCACGTACCGATGGAACGACCACATGAACAACCCGTAGCCGACCGCCATCGAGACGGCGGTGCCGATCAACACCCCCGTCAAACCGTACCGGATGATGAGCAGGGCGCTCAAGACGAGATTGAGCGTCGCGGCCGTCAGCAACGCCCGCATTTCATACTGCACCACGCCGATCCCGCGGGCGACCGCCATGGCCGCCTCCATCAGCAAATGAAACAGATAGGCCACGGTGAGCGCCCGCAGCGCCAGCGCGGCTCCGGCATGCTCCCCCGCCCCCAGCCAGAGGCGCATCACGTCATCGGCTTCCACGATCGAAAAGGCCGCCACGGGAAAAGCCAGCGCCGCCAGATACCGGGAGCTTTTCAGGTAGAGGCGCAGCAGGCGTTCCCGATTGCGCTGCGCTTCCAGCTCCGCCGCCGCGGGCAGCAAGCCCTGCAGCAACACGGCGGGAAACGTGCGCGTCACGCCGGCGACTTTTGCTCCCAGCTCGTAAAAGGTCACCGATCCGAATCCGACAAAATGGCTGAGGAGCAGCTTGTCGACGTGCAGATAGACCAGATCGGCGAGCCGGCTGGCCTGCACCCTGATCCCGTAGTGATACAGGGTCCGGAACGTCGACAGGGACGCGTTGAACGGTCGGAGCTGCAGTCTGTCGCAACAGCGATAGGCCATGACGATTTCCGACGCCACATGGAACAGCGCCACCCCGATGCTGACCACCACCAGCCCGGACAACCCATACCCCAGGGCCAGCACCGCCACCGTGGCAGCGGCGTTGAGCAATGCGGCCGCGATGGCGATGGCGTTGAGCACATCAAGCCGTTGCCGCGCAAAGAGCACCGATCGGTACACCACGCAACTGTTTCGGATGCCGAAGACGGACAGGATTCCCCAGTAGACCGGCGCAAACGCCGGATCAACCTTCAAAAACTGCAGCACCCACCCCCCCAGTGCCGTCCCGGCGCCGATCACCAACAGACTGAACCCCGCATAGAACACCCACCCGGTAGCCACGATTTCATTCCGGCGCGTGATTCGTCGGAGCGTCTCGGCCTCGGCGAGATGCTTGATAAATCCCAGACTGACTCCCAGGTCAAAGAGGCTGAAATAGCTGGTCGTCACCACCAGAACAATCCAGACTCCGAACAGTTCGGGGCCCAGCGTGGCGAGCAGATAGGGCGCCAGCAGCAGACCCACGACCAGATCGACCAGATAAGCCGCGGCCCCGGAGAGCGTGTTGTGAATCAGTATGCGGCCGAGGTTGGACATGTCAGCCCCGGGAACTCAGGCGGGCGCCGCTCTCTCTTCGGACCCGGGGTGGGACACAATGACCACGATCAATCCGACGATCAACCAGAAGGGTTCCATGATGCGGACGATGATAAACGTATTGGCGCCGATGGCATGGACCAGCAGGCCGATATAGCCGGCCAGAAACCCGAGCGCCAGCCCCTGGGTCCATGAGGCCGTCAATGTGCGGTAGGCCGCCATGACCTTTGACCAAAGGGAATAGAGGAGATAGACAAACGCCATCATGCCAACCGCGCCGGTGTCCACCAGCACCTTGAAGTATTGCGCATCGATAAAGCCGTAGCCCGTCACGCCGTACCCGAACAGGGGGTGACGCAGCCAGTCCTGTGTGGACGTCTTCCAGCTGATCAACCGCGCCGATGTCGAGGTGTCCAGCATCACCCTCCCCATCTGCACCTGCCCCTGTTCCTCCCCCGGCTGCCGGGCGAATGTTTCCCCCACCCGATGTTTGACGCGCTCCGGCACGATAAAGGGGCTCAATGAAATGAGGAGTGCCACCCCCAAGACCAGCACCGCCCGCCTGCGGCTGAAGATCATGAGCGCCGCCATCGTCGCACCCAGCGCCAGATAGGAGCTGCGCGACAGGGTCGCCGACAGCGCCACCAGCATGAGGACGCCCAGCACGCCCAGCATAAATTTGATCCGGGTTTCCTTCACGAACAACCACAGACCCGCCGTCAGCGAAAACATCAACACCAGATAGCCCCCGAGCGTGTTGGGCTCGCCGACTTCCCCTTCGAACGGCGCGCTGGCCCGCACGCCAGACGGAATCTGCGCAATGGCGTAGAGGCTGACAATGCAACAGGTGATCAGGGCCGCAATCAGGTACCGTTTTGCCTCGTTGCGCGTCTGGAGATGATTGACCACCATGAAATAGATGAAGAAATATTCGAAATATTTCATCGTATAGAGCAATCCGGTCACCGGCCTGACCCGTCCGAAGAGGATGCCGACCAGCGTCGAGACGATGCAGGCCGCAAGATACAACAGAATCGGACGATTGAGCGGGGTCTTGAAGACGACGCCCAGCTCCTTGTACACGGCCATTTTCACGAGCCAGCTCAGCCCGATCACCAGCAGGAGCATGTCGTCAAGCCTGAGGGTCATCCCGCGATCAATCATGCTTTTCCCGGCCATTTGACCGATCACCAGCTCGGGCGAGAGCAGCATGGAAAAGATCAACAGATAGAGCGCAAAGGGGGTGGAGAGTAACGCCGCGATGCACAGTCCGGCCAGTGTAAAGGCCATGGCCGCGTGGGCCGGGGTCATCTGGACAATGGCAAACGCGACGGCCAGCGCCATCGCGGAGAGCAGGAGAAACGGGAGGTGATGCGGTTCGACCCGCTCTATCGTGCGCATGCCCGTCCGCTCCGTGTCATGAGGTTCGGGGCCGGAGTCGATCGCCTCCGGCTACTTCCTGGCCGGGCTGCCGTTGACCTGTGCAGGCTGGTGAACCGGCTCCGCGGCAGTGCCGGCGGCAAAGTAGGGATAGTGATAATCGAAATGATATTGGTCCATGGCGATCTCGGCCCGCATGTTGTTCAGCACGATGCCCAGCACCTTCACCTGCGCCTGCTCCAGCACCAGTTTGGCGCGACGCAGCGCGACGCGCGGAATGTCCCCGACCTCATAGACCAGCAGCGTGCCGTCCGCCTTGCGGCCGAGGATGATCGAGTCCGCCACGGGAAGGATGGGCGGCGTGTCGATCAAAATCAGGTCATATTGCTGTCGGAACTCCCGCATCAGATCATCCAGCCGGGCGGAGTTCAAACATTCGGAGGGATTGGGCGGGAGAAAGCCGCTGGTCACGATGTTCAGCTTGTCGATGCCGGGAAACGCCATGATCTCTTCCACCTTGAAGCGGCCCATCAACAGATCAGGGAGGCTTCGACACACCTGTTGAGCGGTCTTGGTGCCGAGCAGCAGTTCCGTCAGACCGGGTGATTTGTCGATCCCGAAGACCTGATGAATCGCCGGTCGCCTCAAATCGGCATCGATCACCAGCACCCGCTTGCCGGCCTGGGCCATGCTCACCGCGAGGTTGACGATCACGCTCGTTTTGCCTTCGCCGATGGCCACGCTGGTGAGCTGCACCACCTGAAGGGGTTTGCCCAGTGAGGTAAAGAGGACATTGGTGCGGAGCGAGCGATAACTTTCAGCCAGCGCCGATTTCGGCGCATAGAGCAGCGACAAATCGGCCGCCGAGCGGCCGCGGCCCGCCCGTTCGGCAAATTTCGATTGGCGGCCCCTGCCGAACCATCCGGCAAACCATGGTCTGACGGAGGATTTCGTCGAGCCGGTGGCGCCCATTTGCGACGCATGGCTGGTGACATCGTCGCCCGCGTGCGGCAGGACCCCCAGGACCGGCAGCCCCAAAAACGATTCCACGTCCTCGATCGTGCCCAGCGAGGTGTCAAATGATTCCTGAACAAATCCGATCATCAATCCCAGCAGACATCCAATAATGGCGCCAATGAACATGTTCAGCAGCGTGTTGGGGACATTCACGGGGAGGGGGCTGGCAAACGCCGGTTGAAGTTGCGTGACTTCGACGATTTTTTCGGCCCCGCGGATCAATGCCTCCTGGTGTTTGGTCTCCAACAACGCGTAAATGTCGGAGTTCACCTTGACTTCACGCTCCAGCCGGGCCAACCGCAGCGCCTTCTCCGGCACGCTGTAATATTGCCGCTTCAATTCCGCGAACCGCGCGGCCAGTTGCTCATTCCTGATCTGATACGTCTCCCGCTTGGACTGCAGTTCACGAATCATTTCGCCCCGAACCACCTGGATCTTATTGTTCAGTTCGATCACGGCCGGGTGTTCGGGCAGATAACTGATCAGAAGCGTGTCGCGTTCCTGCTGCAGGTCCATCAGCTTCGTGTTCAACATGAAGACCTGGGCGGCCGCCTCTTCGGTGAAAATACGGGATGAGCCGGTCGCGTGTCCGAGGTTGTCGCCCCGCTGCAGTTGGCCGGCTTGTTCGTCGATCTCCTCGAGCGTGCGCCTGACTTTCTCGAGCTCCGCTTCCGCCCGGGTCAGTTCGGTCAGCGCCGCCTTGGCTTCATCGCTGATTTCCACCACCCCTTCGGTCTTTTTGAACTGTTCCAGCCCCTGCTCCGCTTGGTCGAGCCGGGCTTTGACAACCGTCAACTGGGCTTCGATAAATGCCTTCCCTTCCTCCACCTGCCGGTTGCGGTTCCTGGTGTTTTCCTCACGGTAGGCTTCCATGACGCCGTTGGCCAGTTGCTCGGCTTGCCGGGACTCGGCCGCGGTCACCCGAATCCGGATGATATTGGTATTCCCCTCCCGCTCCGCCTTGACCCGTCGCTGCAGGTCCAGCACGATCTTGAGCAGGTTGGGATTATTCCGAATCGCATCGCTGCTGACGGTGGCGGGAATCAACCCTGCCGCCTTCGCGGCCGCCTCGATCACGGGGTAACTCCGCACCACCTCCGTCTGACTGGCCACGTCATCCGTATAGGAATAGGACATCGTCTCGACAAAGAAGCCGGCCAGCGTGCTGGAACGGTCGTATTTCACGCTGGCCGTGGCCTCGTACATCGGCGTGGGCCTGAGCAGTTCCGAGAGCGCCAGCGAAGAGAGCGCAACCAGAAAGACCATCAAGAGGACCGTCCGCCGTTGTTTTCTGACAACGTGCCAGTAGTCTCGAAGATTCAGCTCATATTGGGCCACGGCGTCCCCTCAGTGGTTTCGAATCGTTTGATACAGGATGGGCGGTTGGAGCATCTTTTCGATCACATCCAGCGTCGGCTTGAGGTCCTCCATGAAGGCGTTCCAATCGCCGATCCGGCTCCGGGGCACGAAAATAATATCCTGGTTTTTCAGGACCAGATTCTGCGCGATGTCGCCCACGTGGAGCATTTGATCGACATTCACCGGCAGAATTTCCGGCCGCTCCCCTCCCCCCCGCAGGATCCGGACGCTGGGGAGATAGGCGTTCTTGGTATAGCCATCGGCCTTGCCAAGGGCATCGGCGATGGTCATGCCCGATTCCAGCGAATAGACCCCGGGTTTGGTGACTTCGCCGAAGACATAAAAGCGGTCCAGAATGACCTTTTGTTTAAAGAGCACCTGCACGCGGGGCTCCTTCACAAAGGGGGTCAGCGCCTCCGCCAGCTTTTGCTCCGCCTCGGTCGCCGTCAAATCCCTGACCGGGACATCGACAAACGACATGGAGAGGACGCCGTTTTCACGAACCGTGGAGGTAAAACGGTCCTCCCCCGCCCCGCGGCGCACGACGACTTCCAACACATCCCCCGGCGTAATGGTCATCACTCTGGCCCGGACCGTCGTCTCCGGTTGAACGGTCGGCACCGGCGTCTTGATCGTACAGCCGACTCCGATGCCCATCATCAGCATTCCAACGGCCAGCATTTTTGCCTGTCGTCTCTGTATCATCATGACGCTCTCCGTCGATCGGAACCCGATTCGCACAATGCCGGTATCCCTCTGGATGATCTCGCCTTCGTACTTAAACTGTAGCCGAGGTCGGCAAAGCTGTCAAATTAGTTCACAAGATCAACCAGATGGTGGCAACATCCGACATCCCTCAAACAGGTGGCAGGATCAAGCAGCCTGATAAATCGGCGGGAAAACGTCAGAACGAGCAGCGAACCGGGCTCACGGGCGCCGCAGATGAGGACTGTTGCATCTTCGCCTGATGCGGCGTGGGATGGGACGGCAGCCCCGCCGCCCGTTCCTTGGCGGCCGCGATGTCACAGGCCCAGGACGACCCGCCAAGAAAATCGCCGTCGTCCATCAGGGCCCACATGCAACAACGGTTGCAGTAGGAAAATTTGTTGCAGCCGGAACAGGCGCCAAGATGCTTGACCCGGAGCGCCCTCAGTTTGTTCAGCAGGGGCGCCTCCCGCCAGATCGTCCGAAAGGGCTGTTCCCTGATGTTCCCGGCCGGCCATGGAAAACCCAGCGTCGGATACACGTCCCCGAACGGTGAAATGGCGCAGCCCGTTTTGCCCAGATTGCAGACCTCATCTTCGGGGTCTCTCGGGCGCTGCCGGGAGACAAGGGTCCGGATTTCCTCCGCCACTGGAAGTGCAGGATCGGCATACAAGGCGGTCAACTGGTCCGGGGTCAATCGAAGCGCGCAGGTGGACTGGTCGCCATCGTTTTTCGGCGTGACGGTCGGGTCAAGCAGATAGGCCGCTCCAAGGGACTGGGCCAACCGGACAAGGGCGGGATATTCGGGAAAAACCTCCCGCATCAAGGGGGTCTTGATCACGACCGGCACATGCCGGGCGACCAGCTCTCGAATCGCCCAGACGGTTTTGCCGTGTGATCCGGGCGCCCGGGTGATGGCATCATGCAGATCGGCCTTCTCGGCGGAATAGAGCGAAAACTCGACGGACAGCGGGTACAACGCCCGGATGGCTGAGATCAGCTCGGGCGTCAACAACAGACCCGCGGTAAACAACCTGATTGCCAGGCCTCGCCGGCGGGCATAGCGAGCCACTTCCAATGTCTCACGTCGGAGGAAGATTTCCCCTCCGCTCAGGGTGAGAAAGAGACACCCGGCGGCGGCCAGGTCATCGATGAGCCTGCACAGCTCATCAAGCGTCAACTCACGGGGTTTGGCCCCGTGGGCGTGATTGTCCTCCAGATAGCAATGGACGCAATCCAGGTGACAGCGATGGGTCAGTTCCACCAGCACATTCAAGGGTACGTACGCGCTCGCCGCCCGCTGGACCAAGCGCGCGTAGCCGGAGGGCGCCGTCGCAAGCCCCATACCCGTTCCCATACCCGTTCGATGACTGTCAGATTCAACTGAGACGAGCATCCAGCCATCCTCTCATCGATTCGGTGGTGGAAAAACGCAGCTCCTGACAGACCGTCGAGCGCGCCAGCGAACCCGTCAGGGCGAACAACCGGGCCCGTTGACCGGGCTCCTGAAAGAAATCGCCCATGCAGGGCAGCAGCCGCCGGAGCGCCTGGAGCGGCGTCATGGTCGTGACGGCGTCGGACTGATGGTCGGGAGACAACGCAAACAGGCCCCGCACATCCGCCGACGCGTTACGGCCGTCCCAGAATGGCGTGCCGTGAACGGTACAGTGCCTTCCTGCCTGCCGAATGATCACCAGTTCATCGGCCAGCACTCCCCCGCCCGCCTCCGCGGCCAGCCCCGCCATCGTTGACTTGCCGCTTCCTGAAGGGCCGAAGAAGAGATCGCCGCCGTGCAGTCGACCAACGGCGCAGGCGTGAACAAACAATGCGTTCTCATCCAGGAGGTATGCGGCATACACTGTCTTCAACAGCAGATCGAGGGGGGTCAGGTTCAGGGGGAGGGTCATCGTCCCGGTCCGGGATGTCAGATCATATTGGGCCGCGCACTGATCGCCGGCCAGAATGATCAGGTGGTCGCGCCGTTTGATCGTGACCGGAACGGGTCTGATCTCCAGCGGATCGCCGTCAACGGCTGAAGGATCAACCGCCACCGACAGCGTGAAATGAGGCGGCCGCTCCGAAAGAAAGCCCTGGTACCGTTGGATCAACAGCTCCATCAATGCCGGTTCCCGCGCCGTAACGGCACAGGCGATGCCCGCCATCTCAATCGTGACGGAGGATGTCATGCCATTCCGTGTTAGAGCCGGGGCGCGGCCGTGCAGCTGGGGACGCCCTGTCCGGGCCGCTTGGCGCAACTGATCGCCGAGGTGACCGGTTCAAACGGCTCTTCCCACTCAATCTTCGGTTTGGTATAGGGTTGAGGGCGCTGCAGCTTCTTTTCCGCTTCCGGTTCATCGGCCATGGCCGTCACCTCCCAGAATGTGACCAACAGCCCCCACTATACCCCACACCAACCCCGCCCGCAACACAATCGGAGACCCTGGATCCAGCGGGAGCAGACTATTCGGTGAGGGTGAATGTCCCGCTGACCAGGGGCGACGATGCGTCGTCCAAGTGCACATCCACACGCCACAAGCCCAGGAGGCGATGTTCGGTAATCCAGGTGCCGGCAACAGGCAGTTGAATGATTGACACGTCGTATCCGCCGAACGAAATGGTCTGCTGCACCTCAACCAGGCCTTCGATGCCGGGCACCGACCGGGTCGGCGACGACGGCGTCCCGGTTGAGATCGGCAACAGCCGTTGCTGATAGAGCTGGCCATCCGG
The DNA here is from genome assembly GCA_016201765.1 of Nitrospirota bacterium. Taxonomy (GTDB): domain Bacteria; phylum Nitrospirota; class Nitrospiria; order JACQCE01; family JACQCE01; genus JACQCE01. Next base: position 11,036 of record JACQCE010000117.1, on the reverse strand, counting down.
TCCATAAATCATGAGCGTCATGACATGCTCGCCCGACAGCCTGCGCCAATAGGTGTAAAGGAACAGGTCGCGAACGGTCGACACGGAAAATGCCGAACCCGGCTTCAGTGTTTTCCATAAATTTTTAGAACTGCGTCCGCCGACCAGATCGTTCATATCCATGCCGGCCGTGGCCAGCCGCGCCTCCACCTTCGGGTGGTGACCGGTGCCGTGACCCGATCCCCCCTCGCCAGCCTGGACCAAACCAGGCAGAAGCATGAGCATCGCGGCCGATGCAAACAGACCGATCAGCAGCAGATTGGCGGTGTGCCGTTTCTTCACGGCGTGCATGACGGATCTCCTCCCAGAAGGCCGGCCGGAGCGGCATATTCGTGCACTTTGCCGTCGCTGGTCCCCGCCAGCAATCGATCGAGCACGGTATCAAACGCCGGGTCACCGACCGTCACGTTGGTGCCCAGGCTACGGCATTGTTCCTTCGTCCCCGTGGTCACGGCCAGTTGATAGAGTTTCCCGAGGCTGGCTGCCGCACAACTGGCGCCGGAGCAGCCGCCCACATAGACCTTCCCCGCCGACGGGATCACCACGGGGAACGAGGCCGACGTAATTGTCGGCGCGCCGGCGCCCCATTGATCGGCGGCGGACGCCCCATTGTCCTTGATCCTCCAGACTTTCCCGTTGGCCGTGGTAAAGAACAGGTTATCAGCTAACCCGGCGCGCCACTCCACCCAGATGCCCGACACAACCGGGCTCGACGTGGTAAACGACCAGAGTTGATTGCCGGTGCTGGTGCTGTAGGCCTTCACCTCGCTGCTCGCGCCGGCCGACGTCCCCACATAGACCACGCTGCCGGTGATGTTTAACGCCGGCGCCACCAACACGTCACCAAGCGTGGTGCCGCCATAGGTCGCCCCGGTGCTCAGCAATGTGCCCGCCACGGTGTCGAAGACCCAGAGGCTCCGCTGGGTCGTGCCGTTGGAGCTGCTGGTTACATAGAGCCGGTTATTCGTGTAATCCAACGCCGGCGGCGAGCTGATCATATCCAGAGCCGGATTCGCGCCTCCGCCGGTAAACGACCAGGCCACCGTCGGCGGCGCCACGGTCGGGTTCAGCGCATAGACTTTGTTGGCGCTCGTCGTCGCATTGCGGGTGACGGCGAAGAGCCGGTCGACCGTCGGGGTGTAGCCGCCGTTGCTGTAATCTTTAATTTGCACGGCCGGCGCGCCCTGCAACACGTCGCCCCCGGCATGGCGGTAGCTCCACGCCGCCGCGCCGGTCACGGCATTCCGGGCGTAGAGATAGCCGTCCTGCGAAGCGGCAAAAATACAGTTGGTCGCTCCGGCCAGACCGCAGGTGCTGGAACCGGACATCCAGACGACCGCCGATTGATCCTGAATGGCGCCCGAGGCCGGCGTATTGCGCCAGCCCAACAGGCCGGTGGTCGCCCCCATCGATGCCAGTGTCCCGCTGCCATATGATGTATAGATGGATGCGCCGGGGTCCAGGCTCGGTTGCACCAGTGTCGCCCCGGCCGTGGAAATCAGATTGAAACTCCAGACCGCGCTCGGTGCCACGCCATTGGTACCTTTTGCCGTCACTGACGGCCGGGCCGAGCCGCTGTTGTCATCAAGCAAATCGCCGTTTCGGGCGTAGACCTTGTAACAATAGATCGTCCCGTCGATCAGGCCGCTGTGCAAGAGCCGCTGGGTCGAGGCCGTGTAACTGACGGTGGTTGCGCCCCCGACCGTCACCGACGTGGAGGCCATATCCACGGCCGGGTTGCCGTTGAAGATGACCACCCCAGTGCCGACGGCGGTGTCAATCGCCTCGATGCCGGTCGGATCAACGCTGAATGAGCAGTCCGCTGTCTTGGCCAAGACAATAATCTGCGTGTAGTCGGCCGGCGGGTTATCCCAGGTGATGGTGTTCTCGGAGTTGTAGGCGGTGATCGTCAGATTGGTGATCGGCACGGGCGCCACGCAGGCCGGCGAGCCGGCCAGCGTGATCTGCGGATAGACGGGATACGTAAAATTCGTGGTCGCCCCGGCGTTCGTCACGCGGAAATAATAGGTCTGGCAATTGGTCGAATTGTTGGTGGCCCGGATCGAATATTCAATTTCAGTGAACTGAGTGGATGACAGCGTGATCGCACTCGTGGTCGAACCGGTATCCTTGAGCTGGCCGGCCACGAAGGTCGTATTTTCATCCGTCAATCCCGGGACGATGTTCTGCGTCGCCAGGCCGTCCACAAAATGGATGGAATCGACCATTTCCCAGTCCTCGGCGGTCGCCGATGCCGGCACGGTCGTCCAAGGACCCGCGGTCGACAGGGCATACTCGAGCCGGTAAGTCAGCGCCCCCGTGCTGGCTCCGCCCTCGTTGGAGACCTCGATTCTGCCCCGGATGGGCGTGAGCTTCGGATGACCGATCAACGGCGTGTCTTCGTTGGCCGCAAACGTCGCGGCGCCCACGGCATAGGAGACCCACTCCAGCGCACGGTTGAAGATCGTGATGCCATTGGCGTTCAGTCTGGCAAAATATCGTGCAGCAAAAAAGACCCGCCGCTCGGCCGCCGTATTCACGCCGCCTTGCAGCAGACCGCCGGCCTCCACAACCAGCAGTTTGGCCCGTGCGGGCACCGAATTATAATGCGCCAGCTTTGTCACGCCGTTCGCCCATCCGGAGACATAGCCCAGGTCATTGGTCAGATTGGTGGTCGCCGGGTCGGTCACGGTCAACGGCCCCAGCGGGAACGGCGCCGTAATATAGTGAGAGTTATCCGTAATATTGATGACATTATCCCCGCCGATGTTGCTGTCCCCGCTCGTTCCCAATTCAAACTCATCCCAGTTTGCCCCTTCGACCGTCAGAATGGGCACGGCCTGATTTTTCAGCCAGGCGGTGTTTCCGGACAATGTGGACTCGGAGATGATCACGAGATCGTAATTGGTCGGCGTCCAGGCGGTGTTGGTATCGATGAATGTCGTCACCGTGTAGCCCAGCGTCGTGGACAAATGATTCTTCAGGGGCACATCGATGTTCACATCGGTGCAGGTGGCCGTGGCGCAGATCAGGGCGATATTCAGCGGCGGCGACTCGCCGCCATTGTCGTTCCGCCAGCGATAATGGATCTGGGTCGGGTTGGGCGGCGCCGGCTTGAGCGCCAGTGAAATTGCGCCCTTGAGCGAGTTCTGCGCCAGCGTCACGGTCGTCGTGGCATAGACCCCCGCCGCAACCTTGTCCCCAGTCGCCATACAGTGGCCGCCCCCAAGACCGACTGTGTTGGTATTATCGGACCGTTCGGTCAGATTGGCGAGACTCGCATTCGTCCAGCCCGAGCATTGAGCGGTGCTCGTGCCGTTGTTGCTCGTTGAGGTGATAAGGACCACCAAGGTATTAGCCACCGTCGTTGTTGAACCTGCAATGGTGCCGGTCGTGTCGTTCCCTCCACTATCGTTTCCGCCCGCGCCGGTGTCCCACGGATTGCCGGAGGTGATGACGCCCGAGAAGCAATGGATCTGACCTGTCGTGTGGTCGCCGGAATCCGCCACCGCTGGGGCCGCATCGCCGCCGACCGTTCTCTTCCAGTAGACCGCCAATCGGGACGACGGGTTTGATGGCGGAGGATTGCCGTCATTGGCGCTCTGCGGCGACCACGGCACTTGAACAAAGCCCTGCGCCGAGGAGAGTGAAATGGACTGGTCTTCCGATTCAACAACGAGGAGACACACGTCGTTCGCCGCCATGCTGGCCGGATAGGGCGGCGTGATCGCGCCGGTGCCAGCCGTAAACGTGCCTGACGCTCGATAGGCCACCGCCGCCTGCGCCTCATGAGGGGGCCACAGCAACCAACTGAATGCGGCGACCAGCAGTAATGCGCTGATAGAAAACCGCGTGCGTCGCGTTGCGGCGATAATAAAATAACCCATTCTCCTGATGAGAAAATGGGCTGTGATGTGCCTTCCGTCCACTTCGGCAACCCTCCTGCCCCGTCCCTCTTCGGCGGGGTGAGCGGCTTTGCGCCCCCCGATTACTCGGGGTTTGCTGTTATCGGTGTCGGTTCCTGCGCTGCTCGTTGTCTCTTCAATGTCTTGTTGTAACTATAACGCAGTCCTCCCAATCGTCAAGTCGGCAACCGGCAAGAATCAGCCGTCCAACCAATTGGAAATACATGACATTTTGCCCTCGACTAACACTCCTTAAATTCGATCACCCGGCGAGCGGCCAATTCGTCCAGAAAAAAAACCACATCCTGAAACACCTCTTCCTCAGACCGGGCATATTCACCGGCCACCACACGAGCAATCTCGGTCAGCGTGCGCGTCCCATCCACTAATTCCCAAATCCGGCTGCCGACCGGATTGAGACCACGCAGCGTTTTGCCGGGAATATCCAGCACCACCGCTTCGCCGTCGATGACTTGCGAAGCGGTGTGGACCGCTTTCATGGGAATTCTGTTCACGCTTGAAAACGCCATTTCAGCCACAATCCCCATCCCATTAAAACGGAACCGTACACGCACAAGAAACCCAACAGACGACCCGACCAGCCGTCCAGTGGCACCGTCCGGTGTCCTCGTTGTCTCGCCACCCCCTTGCCCACAACCGACCCGGCCTCAACCGGCAGATCCCATCGCCCGCATCCATCCCCCTTGGTCCTCAGCCAGCGTCGACCGTTGCTCCGCCCCGATCTTATGACACGATGCAGGCAGAGCGTGTCCGCCTCGGTAAGAAGCACCAGATCGCCGCTGGCCAGCGCGTCCGCGGAGCAGGACCGAACCAATACGCGATCTCCTGCCCTCAAAAACGGCTTCATGCTGCCGCCATCGATCTCGAACCAGAGCGCCCCTTCCCGTTCCAGCGCGCGCCGGCTCAACGCGATCGAGTGCTGTCGATGCGACCGATCCATCGCTTCACTATTATCCCGCATCCGGTCCATTGTCAAGATGGTTGGCTGGACATCCGTCGTCTTGATGAGTATCCTGATCAAGGTAACAATCATCATGTCCGTGACAAATCCACAACCGTTGCTCTCGCTTGCCCGTCTCGCGTGCAACGCCGGGGGGCAGGCCGACCGCAAGGCCCTCGCTGATTCGCTCACCGATTGGCCGGCGCTCCTGAGGCAGGCGGAGGCCGAAGGCATGGACGGTGTTCTCCTTGACTGGTTGAGGCGTGAAGGGTTGATGGCAGCCATCCAGACCGATCTGCGGCGAATCCTGAAAAAACGCCACACCCACCGTCTGCTCGACGATCAGATCAAGCGCCAGGCTCTCGAAGAGCTCTTACAGTCCGCTGAACAGGCGGGAATCCGCCTCATGGTCCTTCAGGGCATGGCAATCGACGAAGAACTCTATCCGGCCGGCATTCGTCCGTTGAGTGATATCGACCTGCTCATTCGGGAAAACCAGCTCGAGGCAATGCACACACTCCTGAGCCGTCTGGGCTACACGCCCGTCTCGCGCTATCCTCCGGTCTACGCGCGGGACGGCGTCTGCATCGACCTGCACCAGCAACTGGCCTATCTGTCCCGGTCTGAACCCGCCGTCAACCCGCTTCGGATCGAAGAGGACACGCTCTGGGCTTCGGCTGTTCGCCGCCCGTTCGGCGCAAGGCAAACCTGGACCTTGTCACCCATCGACCAGATCATCATCCTCAGCGCCCACCTGCAAAAACATTCATTCGGCCGGTTGATCTGGTTCGTCGATATCGGCCGGTTGCTCGGTCGGCTGGATGCCCGGACGCGGCTTGACGACGTGCGAAGGCGGGCGCAGGAACTGTCGCTTGAGCAGCCGCTCTATTTCGTCTGTGCCTACCTTCACTGCGTCATCAAATTGCCCCGGCTTCAATCCGACCCACTGCCGGCTCCATCCATGCACTGGGCGGCGCGCCGCCTGGAGAAATGGCTGACGGCCGGCCATCGAATCGACGGCATGGGCGATCTGCTCTATCTGCTGGCCATTCCGCACCTGCCGGCCCGGTGGCGGTTTCTGCGCCACACGCTTGCGCCTAAACCGGAAATGATGCGGGACCAGGTTCGGTCATCATCGGCGATCGATCTCACCTGGGGCTATCTGAACCGCGTGGCCCGTTTGTCATGGCAAGCGGTGCGGCTCGCCACGCGCTTGTTGCGACGGAGGGGATGGGAAACGAGTCGGTAGGAGCGAAAAGGTTACTCGTGCCGGCCGTTGGTGGAGGAGGCCGAGGCCGGCGCCTCGAGGGGCAGTGACGACACAATATAGAGCAGCGGATTGGTATTCAGGTCGACGCACCGGGGCGACGCCAGCGGCTGCCCGGCCGAATCGTGCAACACCTCCACCACCGGTCTGAGCGGCGAGCGGCTGTTGCTTTGCACCACCCGGCCGATCTCCTGCGAGCTGAGTCTGACCCAGCACCCGACCGGGAACAGTGAGAGCTGCTGGATCAACGCCCGGACGACCGGCCGCGAATACCCCAGGTGTTCCTGACAATCGAGCAACTCCTGCACCGCTTCGTGCGGGCTGAAAATCCTCCGGTAGGGCCGGGGACTGGTCAGGGCGTCATAGATGTCGGCCACGCCGATCACTTTCGCCAGGTCATGGATTTCTTCCGAGTGCAGCCCGTGGGGGTATCCCTGTCCATTTTCCCGTTCGTGTTCGTCCCTGACGATTTTAGCCAGCCAGGTGTGTTGCGGCGAGTATTGCATCAGCAGCTTGTAGCCCACCTCCGGATGGGTCTGCACGGCGGCAAACTCCTCCTTGGACAGCTTTCCCGGCTTGTCCAGCAACTCTTGAGATAATTTTTGCGTCCCGATGTCATGCACCAGCGACGCGACGGTCAGTTGAACCAGTTCGTCGCGCTGATGCCCCATCCCCCGTGCAATCTGGACGGCCAGAATCGTGCAATGTGCCGAGTTCAGATAGGGTTGATAGACCTGTTGCTGCGCTTCAAACACTTGATAGAGCAGACGGTCCGTATCGGGATAATCAACGATGGCCTGCGCCAGTCCGAAAATACGGTCGAGCCGAAAAGTTTGTCCCGACCGCACCGCATCATATACGACCTTAACGTCCTTGAGGATCTGCTCGAATAACTGCACGGCTTTGGGATCAACAACGACATCGGATGTGATGATCCGGGACGCGTCGGATCGGGCCAGACTCTTCAATTGCGTCGCCTCACGAAACGCAATCTCTCCCGGCGTGTGGTCGTGAGTCGACGGGTCGATGCTCCGCTGGCTATTGGCCGGCGACCGGGCCAGATCGCTGTAACGGACAATCGGCTGGTCTTTTTTCACCGGCTCAGCCATGAATCACCGTTGAGACCGGCGTCGAGAAATAGCCGTTGCGCGCCACCATCCGGACCAGATCGGCGTCGATGCGGGAGGCCTTGGCCAGACAGCCGGACAACAGGCACAAATCGCAGAGGTTGTTGATGACACGCGGGATGCCCTTGCTGCATTCGCTGATCACCTGCACGGCCTCCGGATCGAAGAGCTCCTCCGATCGTCCGGCGGCCTGAATCCGGAATTTCACGTATCGATCGACCTCGGCCGGCTCCAACGGCATCAGGTGGTATTGAATGCCGATGCGCTGGGCGAATTGCGGAATCGCCCACAACTTTTCGCGCAGCTCCGGCTGCCCGAGCAGCACAAGGGTGAGCAGGAACCGGTCGTTGCGCTGAAAGTTCAACAGCAGCCGCAATTCCTCCAACACCTGCTCGTCCGAAATGGCCTGCGCCTCATCGACCACCAGCACACTCTGAATCTGCCGCTCGTCGTTGTTCAACAGATGCTCGTTAAAGCGATGCAGCATCGAGACCTTCCGGCTGCCCGTCGTATCGATGCCGAACTGGTACAGGACTTCGTGTAAAAACTGTTGGGCCGGGAAATCGGGATTGGTGATCAACGCCACGTTGAACCGGTCATCCCGAAGATGGCCGAGAAATTCCCTGGAGAGGAGCGTTTTGCCGCACCCCACTTCGCCCGTCAGCATGGCGGCGCCCTTGCGCTGTGTCACGGCGTAGAGCAGGCGATGCAGCCCCTCTTCGTGCTGGCTGGATGGAAAATAAAAACGTGGGTCAGGCACGTTCTCGAATGGGAGGGATTTCAATCCCCAATAGTCCGTGTACACGCCTCCACCTATCTAAGGGCCTTCTGTTTGCATGCGGCCCCCTTCTTGACTAAAAAGGTAGCGGCGAATCGTCACCCTGTCAAGGCGGACTGATTGACAAGTTCCTCAAGCTTCTCATATGGTAGGCCACGCCCCATGACAGGATCACGCGACCATCTCCGCCGGTTGGCGGCTCAATCACGCCGCCATCTCTGGTATCCCTTCACGCAAATGGCCGGCTGGAACAGGGAACCGCCGTTGATGATTCTGCGCGGCAAGGGCCCGGTGCTCTGGGGGCATGACGGCCGCCGCTATCTGGACGGGACATCATCGCTGTGGGTCAATGTGCACGGCCATCGCCACCCGGAGTTGGACCGGGCCGTCGAAGCCCAGTTGCGCCGGATTGCCCACTCCACCCTGCTGGGGCTCAGCCACCCGCCGGCGATCGAACTGGCCGCCGAGCTGACCCGGCGCGCTCCCTCGGGGTTGACGCGGGTCTTTTATTCCGACAACGGGTCGACCGCCGTGGAAGTGGCGCTCAAACAGGCGTTTCAATTCTGGCAGCAATCGGGCAAGGCCGGCAGGCGCAAACGCACGTTCATTTCGTTTGCCAATGCCTATCACGGGGATACGCTCGGCGCGGTCAGCGTGGGAGGCATCGATCTGTTCCATCACCGGTTCGCCCCGCTGCTCTTTCCCACGCTCAAGGTCCACGCCCCCTATTGTTATCGCTGTCCGCTGGGGCTGCGATATCCGGAATGCGGCATCGCCTGCCTCGACCAGCTGGAACAAACGCTCAAACGCCGAAAGGACGAGATTGCCGGCGTGGTCATCGAGCCGCTCGTGCAGGCGGCCGCCGGGATGGTGACCGCCCCACCCGGCCACCTGCGCCGTGTGCGTGAGCTGACCCGGCGATATGATGCCTTGCTGATCGCGGATGAAGTCGCCACCGGATTCGGCCGGACCGGGCGTCTGTTTGCGTGCGAGCATGAAGAGGTCACGCCGGATCTCATGGCCGTCGCCAAGGGGCTCACGGGCGGCTATCTGCCCCTGGCCGCCACGTTGACGACGGAACGCGTCTACCGGGCGTTCCTCGGTCCGTACACCGCATTTAAAACCTTCTTTCACGGCCACAGTTATACCGGCAACCCGTTGGGATGCGCCGCCGCCCTGGCCAATCTGAAGATTTTTGACCGGGAACGGACGATCGAGCGGCTTCAATCAACCGTGGCGGAGCTCACGATCGCCTTGCGCCAGATCGCCTCGCTTCCCCACGTCGGACAGATCCGGCAATGCGGGTTGATGGCGGGGATCGAGTTGGTCAGGAATCGGGAGAAGAAGAGCCCCTACCCCGCCGGCAGGCGCACGGGATACCGGGTCTGCCGCGAGGCCAGGCGCCGCGGATTGCTCCTCAGGCCCCTGGGAGACGTGATCGTTCTGATGCCGCCGCTCGCGACGAGCCGGTCGGTGATCCGCCGGATGGCGGAGATTGTGGGTCGGTCGATTGCGCGAATCTCCGGGTCCGCCTCGCCCGGCTAAGCTCCGGCTCCAGGGTTCATGCCCTTCAGATAGGCGTTGAGCAGCCGGTCCGCGTCCAGCCTGAGCGCCTTGGCGTATTGCAGCAGGTAGCTGCGAATGAACACCGTGTGGGGCAGCTTGGCGTGCAGATCCTCCTCCAGGTATTGCAGGTATTTGATGTTGATCCTCGTCAGGTTGGCGATCGTCTGCAACGACAACCGACGGGCCTCCCTCCAGCGCCGTAACTCCCGGCCGGTGATGACATCCGGGATGACGATCGTCTCCGGCGTCGCCGGGGCCTCATGAGGCGCCTCCGCCCGCGCGGCATCCGCCGGCGGAGCCGGCGCCGCCTGGGGGGCCGCCCCCTGCGGGGCCGTCACGGCGCTCAATCGGGCATCATACGATCGACGGCGTTCGGGATCACTCAGCACCCGGTAGGCTTCCTCGATCTGCGCCATCACCGCCTGACGATCCTCGGCGCCGAAGAGCGAATAAGTCGCCAGCGATTCACCGCCGTAGGTGCGACGGGCCAATTCGTACGCCTGCCGGATTTCATGCGGGGTTGCGGTGTCGGCCACGTCCAACAGCCGGTACAGATTCTGTTCGGTCGGCACGGGGCGTCTCGGTTGCGCTAGGGTTTGGGGATCAACTCAAAATTGAGCTGTTCGTGCTTGACCAGATTCTGGGCGATGCGATCGATGCAGCGGGCCGCGCTGCAATAGGGATAATCCAGCAACAGCGGCCGTTTCCGCCGCGCCGCCACGCGGACCGTGTCGTCGGATTCGATATAGCCGAGATATTCCACGTCGATTCCGAAATACTTGCTGCAGGAGCTGCGCATGGAAAAACCGAGGGCGATGTCGTCCTTGGTCCGGACCTGGTTGACCACCAGCTTGGGACGAAGGGTCGCCAGCGACTCCGTCAACCGCCGGCCAAGATCGGCGTTGATGGTCTGGATGTAGGCGACCAGATCATGCGGGGTCCGCAGCCCGAGCGTGTTCTTCCGGTCCATCGCCTGGGTGATCAATTCCCGCATTTCAGGGTCTCTGGCGATTTTTTTGAACTTGCGGAAATAGACGCTTTTAATGAACCGGTAGACGTTCTCGATGGAACCCGGCTCCGGCACGACCGCCAGCAGACCGTTGGCCGCGCTGAGAAAAAAATCGAGGATGGTGAACGACGTGCCGGCGCCCAGGTCCAGAATGATGTAATCGACGTCGAGTCCCTGCACCTGCCGGATCAGGCGCATCTTCTCCTTGTACCGTGGATTGGCGATCTCCAAAAAATCCTGCGCTCCGCTGATCAACCGGAGATGCTCAATGCCGGTGTCCACGATCACGTCGCTGAGCCGGCGGACTTTTTCCTTCATGAAGTCGGAGAGCGTCTCCTCCGGATAGGGCAGACCCAGCGCGGTGTGCAGATTGGCGCAACCCAG
>JACQCE010000116.1 GCA_016201765.1 Nitrospirota bacterium | reverse complement strand
GTTGGGTGGGGTGTCAGCTGCCGACACGGTCGGGAGTTCGTCCCGGGTCATCTGAGTGACGACAGGGTCAATGGGCTTCAGGTAGAGGGAAAAAGTGGTGCCGAGGGGCAGAATTGAGCCCGTGGAGCCTGCCGGATGGCAGGCGAATACCAATAGGCCGTTTTCCTATCGGGCGATGAACAGCCCACGCATTGGGGCTGTTCATCAGCTGCCGGTCGTCGCGTTCGGCAGTTCGTACGGGGACACCAGAGTGACGACAGGGTCAATGGGCTTCAGGTAGAGGGAAAAGTGGTGCCGAGGGGCAGAATTGAACTGCCGACACGCGGCTTTTCAGACCGCTGCTCTACCGACTGAGCTACCTCGGCACGCGAAGGCGCCTACGATAGCAAACAGCCTCGCAAGCTGTCAATGCGCGCCGTCGGGGGTAGTGGGTCAGGTTCACCGTGACCTGTCTCAAAAATAGGGACACGTCCCAATTTCGTTGATCGCCGCGCGCCGCATGAGGAAATTGGGACGTGTCCCCATTTTTGCCACGGTTGAATCATTCAACTGACCCACCACCCCGTCGGACGAGGACACAAATGCTGATTGACACCGGAACGAAAAAGGGAGTAGTCTGAAAATACCTTCACTGTAGGGTCAACGAACCCTGGAGGGGCAAACCGTGGGCCCCACGAAAGTCATCGTGAAACGCGATGCCCTCTATGACGTGAACACCGGCGCACTGCTCAAGGCCGGGCTCGCCACGCAAAAAGAGCAGGAAGATTACGCCACCCATCATTATATCGTCCTGCCGGTCCTTGATCATGCCGGCCGGCCCTGGCTGCTCGATGGAAAACCCGTCTATTGCCTGCGGGGGAGCCGGTATGAGACCTCGGATGACGAGGTGGTCCATTTAGCCCGATGCCCCGACTGCGGAGGCATGTGCATTTCCACGGATGAGGTCACCATGGAGCGCGACTGCATCCGCTGCACCGGCTGCGGACATGAGTTTGAGTCCAGGCTGGAGATGATGGAGAGTTGACCGCGCTGCGCGCGCGGCGTCATACAACGGTGAAAAGGATTGCTCCATGGCCAAAAAGAGACTGAAGAAACCTCAGAACAAGCGCGCCAATAACACGCGCAGCGTATTGCCGAACCAGGGAGTCGCTCAACTCACCGAAAAACTGGTTGAGGTTGCCGAGGAAATGGAGCTGGTGTCCGGTGAAAGCTCAACGGTGGAAGATATTGAAGGCGCCAAGATCCTGGCCGCCGATGCATTGGAAAAGTATTCAGCCGTTCTCAACCGCATGGGCCGGCCTGACCGGATCAAGTTAGAACGATCGATCGGGCCTGTGGTCGAACGGATCAAGCATGGGTTCGCGCTGCTGAAAGAAGCCCCCGAATAAGAGCCGCTCCACCGGCCGGCTCCCTCTGTACTACCCCGGCAATTGTTCCCGCCATCGACTGCAAAACTGATTGAAAAAATTTGACAACATCCTCGTTCCGCCCTTATAATCCCAGTCGGTGACGGCCCGCCCGACACCAGGGTCTTCAAGGGCCCCCGGCGCAGTCCAGACTCGGACCGCCAGCCGACAACAGGGCGGGCGGAGCCGACGGGGCCAACGACAGAATGACCCAACCCATCAGAAACTTTGCGATTATCGCTCATATCGATCACGGCAAGTCGACGCTGGCCGACCGTTTGCTGGAGCTGACCGGCGCGGTCCCGGCGCGCGAAGCGCGCGACCAGTTGCTCGACAGCATGGATCTGGAGCGGGAACGCGGGATTACCATCAAAGCCCACGCCGTCCGTTTAACCTACACGGCCCGCGACGGCAAGCCGTACCGCATGCACCTGATCGACACCCCCGGCCATGTCGACTTCAGCTACGAAGTCTCCCGCAGTCTGGCCGCGTGTGAAGGCGCGCTGCTGCTCATCGACGCCAGCCAGGGCGTGGAGGCGCAGACGATCGCCAACGCCCAGCTGGCCCAGGCCAACGGCCTCAAGTTGATTCCGGTGATCAACAAGATCGATCTGCCCAGCGCCGATCCCGACCGGTGCCGCCGGCAGTTGGAAGAACTGCTCGACATCGACGGCGATGAGGCGATCCTCGCCAGCGCCAAGGAGGGGCTCGGCGTCCCGGAGATTCTGGAGGCAATCGTCGAGCGGATTCCGCCGCCGGCGGACCACACGGACGAACCCCTCCGGGCGTTGATCATGGATTCCTGGTTCGATTCGTATCAAGGCGTGATCGTGCTGGTCCGGATCGTAGACGGACAGGTGCGAACGGGCGACCGGATCCGCTTCTGGGCCTCCGGCGCCGAATCAGCCGTGCTGGAGTTGGGTGTCTTCACGCCCAAACGCCATTCACAGGAGTCGCTCTCGTCCGGAGAGGTGGGCTACATGGTCGCCGGCGTAAAAAACCTGCAAGACGCCAAGGTGGGCGACACGGTCACGAACGCCGACCGGCCCGCCGCCGCCGCCCGCCTGCCGGGCTTTCAGGACGTCAAACCGATGGTCTATTGCGGCTTCTATCCCTCCGAGAGCGGACAGTTTGATGAATTGCGCGAGGCCGTGGAAAAGCTGCAGCTCAATGACGCCTCGTTTACGTTCGAGCCTGAAACGTCGCTGGCGCTCGGCTTCGGCTTCCGCTGCGGTTTTCTGGGGCTGCTCCACATGGACATCATCAAGGAGCGGCTGGAACGGGAATACCACATCCCATTGATCTGCACTACGCCGACGGTCAATTACCGCATCCATCTGACGAACGGCGAGCAGCAGTGGGTGCACAACCCGGCCAATTTCCCCGAGTCGCAGCATATCGAGATGATCGAGGAGCCGGTGATCCTGGCGACGATCTCGCTGCCGGAGGAGAGCATCGGCCCGGTGCTCGGATTGTGTCAGGACCGCCGGGGCGTTCAGCGGGACGTCCGCTATCTGGACCGCCGCCGGGCAATCGTCCGGTATGAATTGCCGCTCAATGAGGTCATTCTCGATTTTCACGACCGGCTCAAATCGATCAGCCACGGCTACGCCTCGCTCGACTACGAATTGATCGGGTATCAGGCCGAGGAGCTGGTGCGGGTCGACGTGCTGCTCAACGGGGAGCGGGTCGACGCGCTCTCGTTCATCACGCACAAGGGCAAGGCCTACCAGCGCGGACGGGAACTGGTCGAACAGATGCGGACGCTGATCCCCAAGCAGATGTTCGAGGTGGCCATCCAGGCGGCGATCGGCCACAAGGTGATCGCCCGCGAAACGATTGCGGCGATGAAGAAGAACGTCACGGCCAAATGCTACGGCGGAGACATCACGAGGAAGCGAAAGCTATGGGAGAAACAAAAGCAGGGCAAGAAGCGGATGAAACAGGTGGGGCGGATCGAAGTGCCCCAGGAAGCGTTTCTCGCGCTCTTGAAAGCCAAAGTCTAGTGTCTGACGACGCGCAGACGGACCAGAAATCAAGGATCCGCGAATATGTCGAGGCGTTCGTCATCGCGATCGTCCTGGCGCTCTTCGTCCGGACGTTCGTCGTGCAGGCCTTCAAGATTCCATCGGGATCGATGATCCCGACGCTGCTCATCGGCGACCACATCCTGGTCAACAAATTCGTCTACGGGATCAAACTGCCGTTCACCAATACGACGCTGATCCCCATCAGCCGGCCCAACCGGGACGACGTCATCGTCTTCAAGTACCCGCAGGACGAAACAAAGGATTTCATCAAGCGGGTGATCGGATTGCCGGGCGACCGGGTGGAGGTCCGCCACCGGCAGGTCTACATCAATGATCAGCCGCTGACGGAACCCTACGCCGTCCATCAGGACGGGGTGACGTCGGAGATGGAGGTGCGGCCGCGGGACGAATTCGGGCCGGTGACCGTGCCCGCCGATTCCTACTTCGTCATGGGCGACAACCGCGACCACAGCCTCGACAGCCGGTTCTGGGGGTTCGTCAAGGCCGAGAAGATCAAGGGGAGGGCCTTTCTGATCTACTGGTCATGGGACGGCACGGGTGAGTGGATCCGATGGGAACGGTTCGGAAAGGTGGTCAAATAGTGGCGGCGCCATGGGCCGACTCGTCCGCGGCGGTGCTGCTGGCGCGGGTGGACCAATTCAGCTCGGCCAAGATCGTCGTGGTCGGCGACGTGATGCTCGACCATTACCTGCTGGGCCACGTCACCCGCATCTCGCCCGAAGCGCCGTGGCCGGTGGTGGACGTGCACGATGACGACTACCGGCTCGGCGGCGCCGCGAACGTGGCCAATAACATTTGCGCGCTGGACGCCGCGGGGGTGCTCTGCGGCCTGATCGGCGATGACGACGCGGGCGCCCGCCTGCGCGACTTGTTGATCCGGCGGCGGGTCTCGCCGAACGGCCTGGTGGTGGACGCCGCGCGGCCGACGACGGTCAAGATGCGGATCATCGGCCGGCAGCAGCAGATGATGCGCGTGGACCGCGAAACGAGACATCCGTTGCCGCCCGGCCCGGTGCAACGGCAGTTGCTTAACGCGGTCGAACGGGCGCTCGACGGCGCCCAGTGTCTCGTCCTCTCCGATTATGCCAAGGGGCTCTTCACCGAAGGGTTGCTCAAGGACCTCATCCAGCTGGCGAAGCGGCACCAGGTCAAAATCGTCGCCGACCCCAAGGTGGCCAATTTCGATGCGATGAAAGGGGCGACGGTCGTCACGCCGAATCATCTTGAAGCGATGCAGATCGCCACGGGACGCGTCCAGGCGACACATGACATGAAATCAGTCGGCCGCCATCTGCTGGAGCGGATCGACAGCGACGCCGTTCTCATCACGCTGGGCGAGCAGGGGATGGCGCTCTTCGAGCGGGACGGCGGCTACCACGATATTAGCACGGTCGCGCAGCAGGTCTTCGATGTCACCGGCGCGGGCGACACGGTGGCCGCGGTCCTGGCGCTGGGGTTGGCGAGCGGGGCCTCGATGCGGGAGGCCGCCATGCTGGCCAACGCGGCCGCGGGCGTGGTCGTGGGAAAAATCGGCACGGCCACGCTAGACCGTCAGGAGCTGCGGGCGGCGGTGCGCCGGCTCTTCGAGGAGGGTTGATGGGGTCCGCGATTGTCATCCCGGCCCGGTACCGATCAAGCCGCTTTCCCGGCAAGGTGCTGGCGCCTTTAGCCGGCCGGCCGATGATCCGCCACGTCTGGGAGCGGGCGATGGCCGTGCCCGACGTCGAACGGGTGATCGTGGCCACGGACGATGCCACGGTCGCCGCGACGGCCAAAGGCTTCGGCGCCGAGGTGATGATGACGAGCGACGGATGCCAGAGCGGCACCGACAGGGTGGCCGAGGCGGCCGCGGCAATCGCCTGCGACATCATCGTCAATCTGCAGGGCGATTTGCCGTTGATTCCCCCCAGGCTGATTATCGCCGCCCGGCAGCCGCTCCTGGATGATCCGACCGTGATGATGAGCACGCTGAAACGGCCGATGACCCGCCTGGACGAGCTCCGGTCGCCCAACACGGTCAAGGTGGTGACCGACCGGAACGGCGACGCGCTCTATTTCTCCCGCGCGCCGATTCCGATGGCGCGGGATCTCGCCGCCGCCGATCCGCTGCCGGCCGGCGTCTATTTTCATCACATGGGCTTGTATGTCTATCGAAAGAGTTTTTTGACGGCCTTCGCCAAGCTGCCGCCCGGCCGCCTGGAGCAGCTCGAGCAGCTCGAGCAGTTGCGCGCGCTGGAGCACGGCTACCGGATCAGAGTGGTGGAGGTCGATGAGGGCACGGTCGAAGTGAACGCACCGGACGATCTGGTCGCAGCGGAGGCAGCCTATCATGGCCGCGGGTAAACGAATCCTTAAATCATCACGGAACACGTCAAAAGCGCGCCGTCCGAAATTCATCTTCGTGACCGGCGGCGTCGTGTCATCATTGGGCAAGGGGCTCGCCTCGGCCTCGATCGGGGCGCTCCTGGAAAGCCGGGGATTGAACGTCACCTTCCTGAAGCTCGATCCCTACATCAATGTCGACCCCGGGACGATGAATCCCTACCAGCACGGCGAGGTCTTCGTCACCGAGGACGGGGCCGAGACCGATCTCGACCTCGGCCATTACGAACGCTTCACCTCCGTCGTCACCAGCAAAAAGAACAACCTGACCACCGGCAAGATCTATTTCGACGTCATCACCAAGGAACGGCAGGGGAAATATCTGGGCGGCACGGTGCAGGTCGTTCCGCACATCACCGATGAGATCAAACACGGGATCCGGGCGGCGGCCAACCACTGCGACGTGGTGATCGTGGAGATCGGCGGCACGGTCGGCGACATCGAAAGCCTGCCCTTTCTCGAGGCGATCCGCCAGTTGCCCTTCGATCTGGGCCGCGAGAACATCCTCTACATCCACCTGACGCTGGTGCCGTTCGTCAAGGCGTCGGAGGAGCTGAAAAGCAAACCGACCCAACACAGCGTCAACAAACTGCGCGAGATCGGCATCCAGCCCGATATTCTGCTCTGCCGGACCGACCGCGATCTGCCCGCCGATCTGAAGCGGAAGATCGCGCTCTTCTGCAACGTCGTCCCGAACGCCGTGATCACGGCGAAGGACGTCGACAGCATCTACAACGTGCCGCTGATGTTCCATGAACAGGGGCTGGACGACCTGATCGTCGATCAACTGCGCCTCTCCGCCTCCAAACCCAATCTGAAACCGTGGGAGGCGTTGGGACGGCGCATTCGCGAGGCGAAGGCCACGGTGCGGATCGGGCTCGTCGGCAAATACGTCGAACTGAAGGATTCGTATAAAAGTCTCTGCGAGGCGTTGACCCACGGCGGCATCGCCAACGGCGTCAAGGTCGACATTCATTGGATGGACGCCGAAGGGTTGGAGAAGGATGCGGGCCCGCTCGACAAGGTCCACGGCATCCTCGTGCCCGGCGGCTTCGGCCAGCGGGGGATCGAGGGCAAAGTCGCCGCCATCCGCCACGCCCGCGAGCAGGGCGTGCCCTTCTTCGGCATCTGCCTCGGCATGCAATGCGCGGTGATCGAATTCGCCCGCCACGTCGTCGGCCTGTCGAAGGCGAACAGCAGCGAGTTCGATCCGAAATGCGCCGATCCCGTCATCGATCTGATGGCCGAGCAACTGAACGTGACCGACAAGGGCGGGACGATGCGCCTGGGCAGTTATCCCTGCCGTCTGACGCCCGGCACCCGGGCGGCGGCCGCCTATGGGGCGACGAGAGTGGACGAACGCCACCGCCACCGGTACGAATTCAACAACCGCTACCTGGAGCGCTTTACCAAGGCCGGCCTGACGATCAGCGGCGTCTGGCCGAAGCGGGGACTGGTCGAAATCATCGAGTTGAAGGACCATCCCTGGTTTCTGGCCACCCAGTTTCATCCGGAGTTCCGCTCCAAACCGCTGGCGCCCCATCCGCTTTTCCGTGATTTCATCAGCGCTTCACTCCGGCGTGCCAAGAGGTGATGATGGCCCAGACCGTTGCCATCGGCAACATTCAGACGGGCGAAGGCCAACCGCTCTTCGTCATCGCCGGCCCCTGCGTGATCGAGAATGAGACGGTGATCATGGAGACCGCCGCCGCGCTCAAACGGCTGGGGGAGACGTTGAACATTCCCGTGATCTTCAAATCCTCGTACGACAAGGCCAACCGGACCTCGATCGATTCCTACCGCGGCCCCGGCCTGATCGCCGGCTTGAAGGTCCTGCAACAGGTTAAGACACAATTTGGCCTGCCGTTACTCTCCGACGTCCATCATCCCGAGGAAGTCGACGCCGCGGCCGAGGTGCTCGACATCCTCCAGATCCCGGCCTTTCTCTGCCGGCAGACCGATCTGGTCGTCGCGGCGGCGAAGACCGGCAAGGTGGTCAACGTGAAGAAGGGGCAGTTTCTGTCCCCCTGGGACATGGGCAACATCGTCAAAAAGATCGAAGCGTCCGGGAACAACCGGATCTGGCTCACCGAACGGGGCGCCAGCTTCGGCTACAACAATCTGGTCACCGACATGCGCGCGATTCCGATCATGCAGCGGTTCGGTTATCCGGTGATCTTCGACGCCACCCACAGCGTCCAATTGCCGGGCGGACAGGGGACCAGCTCCGGCGGCCAGCGGGAATTCATCCCGACGCTCACGCGCGCCGCCGTGGCGGCCGGCTGCGACGGCCTCTTCATGGAAGTGCATCCCAATCCCGACAAGGCGCTCAGCGACGGGCCGACGCAGGTGCCGCTCGCCGAGCTGGAAGGGTTGCTGCGGCAGGTCAAGGCGATTGAAGCGGCCGTACGGTCAACAGGGAAACCATCATGAGCGCCGGACCCAAGCGCCCGAAGACGGTACCCGGCAACACGACGCCGGGCCGGCCCGATCTGCTCCGCCTCGCCAGGCGTGTGCTGGAGCAGGAGGCCCACGCCATCCAATCGCTCGTGCCACGATTGAATGATCAATTTTTGAAGGCGATTGATCTGTTGTTCAAGTGCCGGGGACGGGTGGTCGTCACCGGCATGGGCAAGTCGGGGATCATCGGAAGAAAAATCGCCTCCACGCTCGCGAGCACCGGCACGCCGGCGCTCTTTCTCCACCCGGCGGAGGGC
>JACQCE010000119.1 GCA_016201765.1 Nitrospirota bacterium | reverse complement strand
AAGCCAGAAAAACTCCATCGAGCGTTAGGGGTCAGGGGGTCGTGAAAAAGGGGACAGGCTACTTTTTCTCATTCAATTTGGTTGGGCTGATGAAAAAGTAGCCTGTCCCCTTTTTCACGCAGTCATCGCCTGTTTGACCAGCTTCATCCCTTCGGTCCAGATGCCGCCGGGAAAGCGCCCCGCCGCCCGAAGCACCGTGGACAGCGCGTCAACAAACCGGTCGACCTGCGCCTCGGTGATCACCAACGGCGGGATCAGCTTGATCACCTCGATGTTGGCGCCCGCCACTTCGGTCAGAATCCGGAACTCGCTGAAGAGCGGCATGACCAGCATCTGCGCGAAGAGGCCCGGCCGGACGGCGGTCACCGCCTTCCATCCCATCCGCGGCCCGAGCGAGCGCGGCTCGCCGAATTCGATCGCGATCATCAGCCCGCGCCCACGCACATCGGCGATCAATTCCGACTGCGCTTTCAACGCCGTCAGCTTCTCCAGCAGCCGCGCGCCCATCTCGGCCGATCGCTGCACCAACCGTTCGTCGTCGAGGATCTGCAACGTCGCGAGCCCCGCCGCCATCGCGAGGCTGTTCTCCGCAAACGTCGCCGAGTTGATCACGCACCGGTCCATCTTGTGATAGACCGCCTGCTGCACCTCCGGTCGCAGGCGAAGAGCGTCCCGGTCCGGCCCAGACCGGTCTGAATTTCATCCACGATCAGCAACGTGCCGTGCCGTTCGCACAGCCGTTTCGCCTCCGACAGATAATTCCGGTCCGGAATGATGACGCCGTTCCCCTGGATCGGTTCGGTGATAAAGGCGGCCACGTTGCCCGGCGCCAACTCCCGCTCCAGCGCGCCCAGATCGTTGAACGGCACCGTATGGCAACCGGGCAGAAAGGGGCCGAACCCCTCCCGAAAAAAGTCCGACCCCATCATCGAGAGCGACCCGTAGGTGAGGCCGTGATAGCCGTTGCGGCAGGCGAGCAGACGCGTGCGCTTGGTCGCGTAGCGGGCGAACTTTAGCGCCGCCTCGGTCGTCTCCGTCCCCGAATTGGTGAAATGGACCGCCTCCAGTCCCGCCGGCGCATGGCGCACCAGCGCTTCGGCCAGGAGGCCGGCGAGGAGCGGCGCATCCATCTGAACCAGATTGGGCGATTGTGACGCCAGCAGATCGGTGATCATCTTGATCGCCGCCGGATGGTTGCGGCCGATGTTGAACACGCCCCAGCCGCTCAGCATGTCGAGGTAATCGCGCCCCTCCTGATCGAAGAGCAGACAGCCTTCGGCCCGGGCATAGGGACGGTCGAAACCGATCGTCCTGAGCACGCGCGCCATTTGCGGATTGACGTACCGCTCGTAGAGCGCGTACTGTTCGCCGGCTCGGGCTCGGAGCAATTGGGCCAGATCGATCATCAGCCGCCCGGCAACCCATTCAGATCCTGCTGAAGCCGCCGCGTCTGCTCCACCGGATCAATACCGGCCCAGCGCTGCGCCACCCGCTCTTTCAGATAGGCCGACACACCCACCACCTCCAGCAGCACGGGATAGAAGGCGGCCGGCGATGCCTGCGCCGCCGCGCGAAGCCGCTCCACCCCGTCGGCCGTCAGCGGCACGTAAATGTCCCCGATGTGGCAGACCGCCGGGTAGATGCCCTGTGGCGCCGGACGAATGGCAAACCCGGTCATGTTTCTCTCCTCTATCATCTAAATCAAGGGGAGATATTCCTGTCCCCTTGATAATCCCCATAGTCCATACGTCTCTAGCTTTTTACCCCCTAATCCTTAATCCGCCCTTTCCTTACTAATCCAGCTCTTTCCCCGATCTCATCACGCCCGTCTCGACGCGATGTAACCGGCAATCGCCCGCAGCGGTTCGGCGGCGGGACCCAACCGGACCAAGGCGCCCAGGGCCCGTTCGATCGCCTGGGCCAATTTTCGCTTCGAGGCCTCAAGACCCAGCACGGCGGGATAGGTCGACTTCCCCTTGGTCTGATCGCTCTTGACCGTTTTGCCCATTTCCGCCGATGTCCCCTCCACATCGAGAATATCATCCATGATCTGGAAGGCCAGGCCGATCGATTCGCCATACCGGCTGAGCGAGATCAACGCGGCGGAACTCGCGCCGCCGACCAGCGCTCCCGCGCGCACCGACGCCCGGATCAGCGCGCCGGTTTTCTTTCGATGGATCCGCTCCAATGCGGCCTCATCGATTGGAGCCTGCGGCGCCGTCTGTGGACTCCCCAGTCCATTGGCCGCGGGGCGGCTGGCCTGCAGATCGAGCAACTGCCCCCCAACCATGCCCTGATGGCCGGAGGCAACGGCAATCTCCTGGATGATTTCAACCAACCGACGGGGAGCCACGGCGCGCGCCACCGCCGGACGGCTGAGCAGCTCGAACGCGAGCGTGAGCAGGCCGTCGCCGGCCAGAATCGCCGTCGCCTCGCCGAAGACTTTATGATTCGTCGGCAGCCCCCGGCGCAAATCGTCGTTGTCCATCGCCGGCAGATCGTCATGGATCAGACTGTAGGTGTGGATCAATTCCAACGACGACGCCACCGACAGAACGGCGGCCGAGATCTTTCCGCCCACCGCCTCGGCCGCCGCGATGGCCAGCACGGGCCGGAGCCGTTTGCCCCCGGCCGACAGGCTGTACCGCATCGCCGCTTCGATTGTCGGCGGCGCGCCCGATCGCGCCGGCGTCGCCGGCAGCAGCGCATCGAGAAACCGGTTCACCCGCTCGCGGCGGTCGTCCAGATAGGGTTTCAGCTCAAACGATGGAGCGGGTGGCTTTGACCGGGCGGGCTTCATCGTTTGCCGCATCAGTGAATGGTCTCTTTCACGGCGTAGATCGGCCGGTTCTGGGATTCATGATAGATCCGCGCCAGCATGTCGGCGAGGATTCCGAGCGTGAAGATCTGCAACCCCGCCAGCAGCAGCAACGTGCCAAAGAGCAGCAGCGGCCGGTTCGCCAGTTGGACCCCCAGGAATAGCTTCTGCGCGGCAAGGTAGCCGTCAATCATCAGACCGGAGGCGGCCATCAGCACTCCCAGCCAGCCGAAAATGTGCAACGGCCGCTGGCCGTAGCTCATCAGAAATCGAATCATCAGCAAATCCATCACCACGCGAAACGTCCGGGCCAGCGTGTATTTGCTCCGGCCGTGGCGGCGGGGATGGTGCCGCACCGGCTGTTCGACGATGGTCGCGCCGTACAGATTGGCAATCGCCGGAATGAACCGGTGCAGATCGCCGCGCAACGGCACCAGCCGGATCAGATCGGCCCGGTAGAGTTTCAATGAACAGCCGTAATCATGCAGTTTGACGCCCGTCACCCGGCCGATCAGCCAGTTGGCCAGTTTCGATGAGAACACCCGGATCGGCGTATCCTGCCGGTCGCGCCGCCAGCCGCTGACAATGTCCGCGCCGTCTTCGAGCGTTTTGATCATCGGCCCGATGTCGGCCGGATCGTTCTGCAGATCGCCGTCCATGACGGCGATCACCTTCCCCCGGGCGTGATCGAATCCCGCTGCCATCGCCGCCGTCTGCCCAAAGTTCCGCCGCAACCGGATCAACCGCAACTGCGGCGTCGCGGCGCACAACGTCCGCAACAGTTCACCGCTGCCGTCCCGGCTGCCGTCATCCACATAGAGGACCTCGAACGACACGCCGAGCGCCGACAATGCCGAGAGCAGTTGATCGGTCAGCGGCTTCAGATTCTCCCGCTCGTTGTAGATCGGGATGACGAGTGACAGATAGGGCGCGTCACCCGCCCGGCCCTGGTCAGGTGTCATAGCGGCAGAGTATAACAAAAACAGGCGAAAGTCGACACTGGAAGAAGGAGGTCGCTAGGTAGCTGGGTGGTTAGGTAGCTAGAAGAGCGACCGAGTCGCGGCTGTTTTCCTAGCCACCAAGCCACCTCGCTACCTAGCCACCTTGTCCCTTTTAGCCACCTGGCTCCCTAGCAACCTAGCCACCTGTCCATATAGAATGGTCGCACACATTGACCAAGGAGGAAGCAATGCTGCTCGTCGAAGTCAGCATGTCGCCGTTCGGCAAGGGGGAAAGCGTGGGGAAATATGTCGCCCGGTCGCTCGACATCATCGACCGGAGCGGGGTCGACTACCGCCTCAACCCGATGGGGACCGTCATCGAGGGCGAGTGGGACGAGGTCTTCGCCGTCATCAAACGTTGTTTCACGCGCATGTCCCGCGACTGCAACCGGATCAGCATCAGCATCCGGGCCGACTACCGCAAGGGCGCCAAGGGTCGGCTCACCGGCAAAGTACGCAGCGTGGAACGGCGCCTGAAGCGCCGCCTGCGCACAACCTGATGGCGTATGGAAAAAGGGGACAGGCTACTTTTTCAGCAACCTGGTGAGACTCGATGGAGAAAAAGTAGCCTGTCCCCTTTTTCCTAATGCGAGCGGACCTTCCCCCTTGCCAACGAGACAACCGGCCCCGTAAAATATATGTGTGAGCGGGAAGGAACTCGACTGATGGAGCAGGATAAACACCAAACAGCAGCGCGTCACTTTCAGCAGGCCTATGAACTGCAGATGAAGGGCCGGCTCGATGAGGCGATTCAATTCTATAAATTGTCGATCGACATCTATCCGACCGCCGAGGCCTACACGTTTCTGGGCTGGACGTATAGCTTTCTGGGGCGGTTGGATGACGCCATCGAACACTGCTACAAGGCGATCCAGGTCGATCCCGAATTCGGCAACCCGTATAATGATATCGGCGCCTATCTCATCGAGAAGGGACAATGGGATGACGCCGTGCCCTGGCTCAAGCGGGCCATCACGGCCAGACGCTACGCCAGCTACGAATTCCCCCACCTGAACCTGGGCCGCGTCTACGAACAAAAAGGCGACTGGCAGCAGGCGATCGCCTCCTACCGGCAGGCGCTGACCGTCAATCCCAACTACGTCCTCGCCGCCCGCGCCCTCAAACGGATGCAGGCGTTGCTGAACTGACGGGGCGCCGCTGATGGAGACCCCGGGCAGCGCGACCAGCTCCCTTCCGCTGGCCCTCCCATTGGCCGATGAACATCGACGCCTGCAGGCCCGCTGGACCACCATCGCCGGCCGGGAGATTCCCGATCATTACGGCGACCCCGTCGCGGAACACCTCGCCGTGCGCGAACGGGCCGGCGCGGCCGATCTGTCGGCTCGCGGGCTGATCCGCGTCACGGGAGCCGACCGGGCAAAATACCTTCACAGCATTCTGACCAACGACATCCTCGCGTTGGCGCCGGGGCAGGGCTGTTACGCGGCGCTGCTGGACGTGAAGGGCCATCTGCAGGCCGACATGCGGCTCTTCGCCGTGGACGACGCCATCCTGATCGACCTCGACCCGGCGTTGACCGCCGTCACAATCCCGGCGCTGAAGCGATACATTGTCATTTACAAAGTGAAGCTGGAAGAGGTCTCCGGTCAGTTCCTGCATCTAGCGCTCTGGGGCCCGAAATCCGGCGACTGGCTGACGGCCCTCTTTGGCCGGACCCTGCCGTCGTTACCCGACTATCATCTCGTCACCTGGGAATGGCAGGGGACGCCGGTTCAGGTGATCCATCTCTCGGAGACGGGAGAAGAGGGCGTGCATCTGCTCGTGCCTGCAACAATCGGCGCCGCCTTTTGGACCGCCCTGTGGGAGCACGGCCGGCCTCTTGGCGCCATGCCGGTCGGCGCCCGCGCGGTCGAATCGCTCCGGATCGAGACGGGCCTGCCCCGATCCGGCACCGAGCTGGATGGCACACGCTTCCCCGCCGAGGCCGGCATCGAACAGGCCGTCAGCTACACGAAAGGCTGCTACCTCGGCCAGGAAACGACCATGCGGATCAAGACACAGGGGTCGGTCAACCGCAAACTGGTCGGCTTGCTGCTCGACACCCCACAGCTGCCGGAAGCCGGTTCACCGCTCTTTGCGGATGGACAGAAGGTGGGCGTGGTCACCAGCGCGATTGTGTCCCCGACACTGAAACGAACGATTGCGCTGGGATACGCGCAAAAGGGATTTTTCTCACCGGGCACGGCGCTGACACTCGCCGATCAGAGTCGAGCGACGGTCACTGAACTGCCGTTCTATCGGCGATAGGGGACAAAAGACCGTCAGCCGCCCTGCCGGGTTGATCGGGTTCCGGTCGACGTCGCGCAGACGCTGCAACGATAGTCATACAGATTCCCGTCCGGCAGCACGAGCAGCAGATGCTCCCGCACCGGCGTCGCCCGCCGGCACGTGGGACAATAGAGGGACGCGGCGGCCAATTCACCGAACTGGGCCTGCGGCATCGTCTGCCGGGTGGGACCGGGCCTTCCGGCCGGAGATGGCCCGTCATGAGGTGAGGAACGGCGTGGAGGCTGAAACCGTGCGCGACCCATCGGCAACGGTATTCTACTGAAATCGCAAGCCGGCGACAAGTCGGGTAGTAGGCCAGTTTTATGCGGCCCTCATGTGTGACGTCAAAAATAGGGACACGTCCCATTTTGGTGGGTTCCTGCGGTCTGTTTGCAACCGACTCTGGAACAATTGGGACGTGTCCCTATTTTTCGGGCGAAACTGGCCCACGACCACAAGCCTCCGCCCCTTGGAAATTTTCCCCGCCTTTGCTATCGTAGCCACCGTGATGCGCCTCCCTGGCTTGTTTTCCCCGTTCCGGCACCGCGGCGGCCTTGTTCTCATCGCATTGATGACATCGACCCTCGGGGCCTGTGCGGGCGGCCGGCCGGCCGTCAGTCCGGAATTCGGCGGCGGGCCGCTCCTGCTGCCCGTCCATCACCAACTCCATGTCACGCTCGATCCGCCGGCCCGCTCGCTGACCGGGGAGGATCTGATCACGCTGAAGGGGCCGACGACTGCCTCGCCAACGGCCTTCTACCTCAACGAGCATTTCATCGTTGACGCGGTCTTCATGACCACCGGCGCAAAACAACAGGCCGTCCCGTTTCATCGCGAGAAACCCCGTCTCCCCCGGGCCTCATTCGCCCGTCAGCGATATGCCGCCTTTGAACGGATGGTCCGCTACGAAATCGACCTGCCGGCGGAACCGGCGCAACCGCTGCAGCTGACGATCCTCTACCAGGGCCGCTGGCCCGCGGCCGCCGCCCCCGAAACAACCGATACCGCCCAGCCACTCACCGAACGCGGCGCGCAATTGACCGCCGACGAAGGCTGGTACCCCCTCTGGCCCGATGCGCTCTTTACCATCGACCTGACGATCGACCACCCCGCTGGCTGGGAGGCGGTCGGCGCGGGGCGGCGCGGGGTCCATACCGGGAGATCAACCGGCTGGTCGATGACGCAGCCGACCGAAACAATCGACCTCATCGCAGGATCCTATGCCGTGACCACGCGCCAGACCGACGGCATCGAGCTCTCGACCTATCTCTTCACTGAAGAGGCGTCGCTGGCTCCGGTGTATCTGGATGCGGCGGCGGACTATCTGGCCCGTTACAGCCGCCTGCTGGGGCCGTATCCCTTTTCCAAGCTGGCCGTCGTTGAAACGGCGGCGCCGATCGGCGCGGCCGTGCCGTCACTGGTCCTGCTGGGGCGGCCGTTGATCAAACGCCACTACACCCAACCCTACGGACTCGGCCACGAAATCGTCCACGCCTGGTTCGGCAACAGCGTCATGCCCGACGAGTCACAGGGCAACTGGACCGAAGCGCTGACCACCTACGTGGCCAACTATTACACGGTTGAAGAAGAGAACGGCGACGCCGCCGCGCGGCAGCAACGGAGCCGGATGCTCCGGCAATATGCCGTGCAGGCGCCGCCCGAACAAGACTACCCCCTGATGCGCTTTCTGCACAACGACAGTCAGACCGATGCGGCGATCGGCTATCAGAAGGGCGCCTTCGTCTTCCATCTGTTGCGACGGATGATGGGGGATGAAGACTTTTTCGCGGCGCTGCGGGACTTGACCCGGCGCTATGGAGGCAAACGAGCGGGATGGAACGATCTGCGGCTGATTTTCGAGGCCCGTTCAGGCCGGCCGCTCGACTGGTTTTTCCTCCAGTGGATCGTCCAGGCCGGCGCGCCGCAGGTCGCCATCGAACAGGTGACCATGACGCCGTTGCCGCCGGAGCCGCATGATTCCACCGCGCCAACCGAGCCGGACGGCCCGCCGGGGCTGACGATCGCCGTCACGCTTCGGCAGCAGCCGCCCATTTTTCGCCTGCCGATCACCGTGCAGATCGACACACACGACCGCATGCTGGAAAAATCGATCTGGATGGATCAGGAGCGGATGGTGATTGAAACCACGACGGCCGCCCCCCCGCTGCGGGTCGTCGTCGATCCGGAGACGCAGGTGTTTCGACGGCTGGAACGCGACGAACTGCCGCCGATGCTCAACCTCACCCTGACCGAGCCGTCGTTCGCGATCGTGCCTCCCGACCTGGCGGGGCCGGAGCTGACGCGCGCCTATCAGGCGATTGCGGACGGCGCGCGCATGCGGCACGAGGCGCAGGCTGCGCCATCAGGCAGTTTGGCCGGCGACCATGCCGCGGCCAGGTTGGTCCTGGGAGGCCCCTCGGACAATCGAGCCACCGCCGAACTGGCCCAACGATTGCCCGAGGGGGTGGAGATCACACCCGGCGGGTTCACCGTCGGCGGCCACAGCTATGACGGCGCGGGCCACGCCCTGCTCCTCTCGTTTCGTGATCCGGCCGGCAACCATTGTCCCGTCACACTCTTCTACGGCCTGTCTCCCGATGCCGTCGTTCCGCTGGCGCCGCTCCTCTTCTACCACGGCTGGGACAGCTACGTCGTCTTCGAGAATGGACGGGCCATCGCCACCGGCGAACTGCCGTCGGCGCACTCCCCGCTCCTCTGGACGCCGCCATGACCCTGTCCGGGCTTTCCCTCTCCCCCATTGTCATGACGGTCCTGTTCGCCGTCCCCTCGCTCTTCTGGCCGGCCTCTTCATCCATGGAACCCCCTCCGCTGACCCCGGCCTCGGCTCACGTCACGACGATCGCGGGCAACGGACAGCGGGGCCATGCGGATGGGCAGGGCGAGCTGGCGCAGTTCAACTGGCCGACCGGCGTGGCGATCGGCGCCGATTGGACCGTCTACGTCGCCGATTACGCCAACCATCTGATTCGCAAGATCAGTCCGGACGGACTGGTCACCACGGTGGCGGGCAGCGGCGAGCGCGGCTGGCTCGACGGCCCGGGCGCCGACGCACGGTTCAACGGGCCCGATGGAATCGTCCTTGCCCCCTCCGGCGCGCTCTATGTGGCCGACGCCGACAACCGCCGAATCCGCAAGGTGGCGCCGGACGGCACCGTAACGACCGTGGCCGGCAGCGGCCGGCCCGGCATGCTGGACGGCCCGGCCATGATGGCGCAGTTCCTCTATCCCACCGGCATCGCCGTGGACCAGGCAGGCGCGCTGTACATCGCGGATCGCGGCGCGCACACCATCAGGAAAATCACGCCGACCGGGATGGTCAGCACAGTGGCGGGCAGCGGCCGGCCCGGTTATACTGATGGCATGGGGCCCGCGGCGCAATTTCACGACCCGATGACCGTGGTGGCCGAACCGTCGGGCCGCCTCTTCGTGGCGGATTCGGGCAGCCACGCGATCCGGATGATCACGCCGGACGGCCGCGTCAGCACCGTGGCCGGCGCCCCCAGCGCGGGCGCGGCCGACGGCGCGGGCACCGTCGCCCGCTTCAACTGGCCGACCGGCCTGACGCGCGATGCGTCGGGCAATCTCTACGTGGCGGATTCCAACAATGCCTTCATTCGAAAAATCTCGCCCGATGGACGGGTCACGACGCTGGCCGGCACCGGTCACGCCGGCTCCGATGACGGCCCGGGCGCGGCCGCCGGCTTTCATTTTCCGACCGGCGTGGCCGTCGACCGGCAGGGCGACGTCTATGTGGCCGATTCGGCGAATAATATGATCCGCCGGATCAGCCCCGGCCTTCGGCTCTTCACCCTGCATGCCCTGCCCGTCCGGCAGGCGGGCGACAGGCAGGGGCCTGCGCTGCCCCGCTTCGCCTTCGGATTGCGCGACAACAACCGGACATACTATACTGCATCATCACCTCTTGCCCCATGAAGGACGAACTCGAATCACTCAAAGGCCAGCAGGTTGAAGTGATTTACAACGGCGTCCTCTATCGCGGCCGGCTGATGGGCGCGACGGAGGATGAAATCAACCTGCAGACGGGCACCGACTGGGTCATGCTGCCGATGGACGGGGTGACCACCGTCCGCCAGATGAAACCGAGGTGACCATGTCGCCGCTCTGGCCCCCGCGCTGGTCCCCTCACTGGTCCGACGACACGCCCGCCCCCGCGCCGTCGGTCGATCCCTGGCGTTCACCCCAGGCCACCGCGCCCTGCCAGGTCGAGTCCGCGAGCGTCCCATCCGTTCAGGCGCAGCCTGCTGTTCAATGGCGTCTGCCGTTGTTGCTCTTTGTTCTGACGATTCTGACCACCCTCATGGCCGGTGCCATGTGGAATAGTGTCAATCCCCTGTCGTCTCCGTTGGCCATTCTGGCCGGCGTGCCGTTCTCGGCCACCCTGCTGACGATTCTTCTGGTCCATGAAATGGGCCACTATCTGACGGCGCGCCGTTTCCGCGTCCAGGCCACCCTGCCCTATTTCATTCCGGCGCCGCCGATTCCGTTCTCCATCGGCACGTTCGGCGCCTTCATCCGGATGCAATCGCCGATCCTGGAACGGAAAGCGTTGCTGGAGGTCGGCGCCGCCGGCCCCATTGCGGGGTTCGTGGTGGCCATGGGGGCCGTCATCATGGGATTGCAGTGGTCGACGATTGATCAACACAGCATTGGCGGCCCAGTGGAGTTCGGTGAGCCGCTGCTGCTACAACTGCTCATCCGCTGGCAACTATCAGTCCCAGAAGGGGCCATTCTTGTGTTACACCCTGTTGCACTTGCCGGCTGGTTCGGGCTCTTCATCACGTCGCTGAATCTGCTCCCGATCGGCCAGCTCGACGGCGGCCACATCGGCTATGCCGTCTTCGGCGAGCGGCAGCGCTATATTTCCCTGGCCATGGTCGGCGTGCTGATCGGATTGGGGATCCTGGGCTGGAAAGGGTGGCTCTTCTGGGCGGCGCTGACCTCATTTATCGGCATCGGCCATCCGCCGATCATCGATGCCCACGAGCCGCTCACCGTCCGGCAACAGATCATCGCCTGGCTCTCGCTGATCATCTTCCTCGTGACGTTTATTCCCTCGCCTTTTTCATTCCCGACCGACTAATGTTCCGCCGCGGCTGCCGTCGCGGCCGTCGCGCCTTCCCGTTCGTTCACCCGCAGCAACAACGCAAGCCCCACGATAAAAAACAACCCGATTGACAGGACGGCCAGCCGGTGGCTGCCGGCCCGGGCGGCAATTTCACCGTAGAGCAACGGCCCCAGGACGGCGGCGAACTTCCCCGTCAACGAGAAGAAACCGAAAAATTCCGCGCTGCGCTTCGCCGGCGTAAAATGGGCCAGCAACACGCGACTCGCCGACTGGTTGGCGCCCAACAGGACGCCCGCGGCCAGTCCCATGGCGTAGAAGCCGCCGGCCGTCCGCACCGCCGCGGCCCACGCGACCACGCCGACCATGCCGACCAGCGTCAACGCGATCATCCGTTTGGGCCCCATCCAATCGGTGGCGTGGCCCAACGCCACCGCGCCGATCCCGGAGGCGACGTTCGCCACGATGAAAAAAAGCAGAATCTGCTGCGGCGACAGCCCCAGCGCCGCCGAAGCAAAGATCGCCGCAAAGACAAAGACCGTGTTGACGCCGTCTTCGTAGATCAGATAGCTGACAAAGAAACGGGTCAGCTGCCGATACCGGCGCAGATGGGTCAGCGTCTCCTTTACCCGGTTCATGCTCATTCGCCACAGCGAGACGCCCGCCGGCGTCGGTTGCGGTTCGGCCCGTTCACGCAGCCAGAAAAACGTCGGCAACGAGAAGAGCGCGAAAAAGAGCGCGGCAATCAGAAAGCTGAGTCGATAGTGAGGGAGATTCTCCGGCGCCAGGCCGCCCCGGATCAACGGCAGAATGAGAATCAGCGCCGTCATCCCGCCAATGTAACCGAGCCCCCAGCCGTAGCCCGACAGCCGTCCATAGGTGTCGCGATCGGTCAGCTCGGTCAGAAAGGCGTTGTAATAGGCCAGCCCGGCGGCAAACCCGATATTCGACAGCACCAGCAGCGCCACTCCCAAACCAAGATCGCCTTCCCCCACCAGCAGCAGCGAGCCCGTCGCACTCACGCAGAGGAGCGTGAACAAGGCCAGAAACCATTTTTTCTTCGCGGTCACATCGGCCAGCGCGCCCAGCACCGGCGAGCAGAGACCGACCAGCAGCATCGACAACGCGTACCCCCGCCCCCACCAGGCCGCGCCTTCGGGCCCCGGCGCGACAATGGAGGTGAAGTAGACGCTATAGGCCACCGTGATGATGATCGTGGGGTAGGCGGAATTGGCAAAATCAAACGCACACCATGCCCACCACTCCCGCCGGCTTGGCGGGGCAACGGGCGGATGGTCGCGGTGGGAGGGGTTCAACGGTGGCGGTGGCGGAAGCGGATGAATGGGCAGGCGAGGCACTCTTACCCGGTTTCCGGCCCCATGAGTTCACCGTTGCAGTCGGGGCAGGCGAATTCGCCGTCAACGAACTTCATCGGATCGCCGCAGAAGGGGCAGTCCGGGGCTTCCCGCGGCGGCAGAATGAACGGCGGCAGCTCCGGTCCTTCATCCCCCCCCTCATCCATGACATCGCCGCTCATCCCCGCTCCTGTGTCGCGTGACCCGTCATTTGAGATTCGATCTGGCGGGGATCGATCTGATCGCCCAGCCCCAGCACGCCAACCATCTCGTCATGAATCCGGCCGTTGCTGGCGACCAGTTCCGGCACCCGGATCTGATACGACCCGCCATCGAAGCCGCTCATCCGCCCGCCGGCCTCCTCGACGATCAGACTGCCGGCCGCCGTGTCCCACGGACAGAGATGCAATTCCCAGAAGCCGTCGAAGCGGCCGGAGGCCACGTAGCAGAGATCGAGCGCCGCCGCGCCGGTGCGCCGGACGCCGCGGCAGCGCAGACTGAACTGGGAAAAATGGCCCAGGTTGTTCCGCCGGCTGGTCCGGACATTGTAGGCGAAACCGGTCACCAGCAAACTCTGATCGAGTTTCTCGGTTGAAGAGACCCGCAGCCGCCGGCCGTTGCAGAAGGCGCCACTGCCCCGGATCGCGCTGAAGAGCTCCTTTCGAACCGGATCGTAGACCACGCCAACGGCAATCCGCCCCTCGATCTCCACACCGATTGACACACAGTAAAACGGAAAACCATGGGCGAAATTGGTCGTGCCGTCGAGCGGATCGACAAACCAGACCGGCTCGCGGACGGCCGACGGCTCGGGGGGCGTCGCGCCGCCCTCTTCCCCGATAATGACGTGTTTCGGATAGCTCTTCCGAATCCGCTCGGTGATCAGCCGCTCGGCCTGCCGGTCCGCCTCGGTGACCAGATTCACGGCGCCCTTGTAGGTCACGGTGAGCGTCCGGCCGGTAAAACTGGTCAGCAACCGGCCCGCGGCCTTCGCGGATGAGACGGCAAGCTGACGATAGCGCGTCAAGAGCTGATGAGACGTGCGGGCCATGGGGACAGCATACAAGGCCCCGGCCCGCAAAGACAAGACGCCTCGCACACGCCACAAGCCTGTTGACAGCGCCTCCATCCCGATGAACATAATGGGGCCGTGGAACATCTGGGACTGGTGCTGCTGACGACGTTTCTCTATGGTCTACGACACGGCATCGACTGGGATCACATCGCCGCGATCACGGACATCACCAGCACGGCCGGAACCGATGAGGACTCGCACGCCCTGACGGGAAGACGAGGCAACCCGCGCGCCGCGCCTCCTCCGGGGTGGCGCGCGCTCCTCCTCTCCACGCTCTATGTCCTGGGACACGCCGCCATGGTGGCGGCGCTCGGCTCGGCGGCGCTGCTGGCAAACACCATCCTGCCCGAGTGGGTCGATCCGATTCTTGAAAAAATGGTTGGGGCGACGCTGCTGCTCCTGGCCGGCTGGGTCTTCTATTCCCTCGTCCAGCATCTGCGCGGCGGGGCCGAGTTCCGGTTGCGCAGCCGCTGGATGCTCGTCTTCTCCGGCGTCGCCTACCTCTGGCACCGGCTGCATGAGCGGCTGGAAGGGCGCGCCCATGAGCACGAACACAAGTTGATGCGCTACGGCCCGCTCTCCGCCTTCACCGTCGGCGTGATTCACGGCATCGGCGCGGAGACCGGTTCGCAAGTGCTGCTTATCGCCGCCGTGGGCGGCGCGGGCGGCTCCATGCAGGGACTGCTGCTCATGGGGAGCTTCATTATCGGGTTGATTCTCAGCAACAGCCTGCTGGTGGCCGTCACGGCCGCCGGATTTCTCGGGGCACAGAGCTACCGCAGCGTCTACCTCACGGTCGGCCTGGCGACGGGCGTCTTCAGCCTGATCGTCGGCCTCTACTTCCTCACTGGCCTATCGGGCGCATTGCCCGATCTGCCGGAGCTGCTCGGCCGATCCGCCGGTTCGTAATCGACTGCATTCACCATCAGAGCCGCCCTGGCTTCGAACGGCGACTTGGCGCTTGTACCGAGAATCGAAGGTGACTTCTCGTCTTCGATTCGAGGTGAAGGCCTGGGCACCATCAAACCATCTCCGTCCCGAGGCTCAGGCCGGGGTCGGTGAGGAGTGCCGTCTCGGAACCTCGCACCACAAATGGCGATGATGCTGTGCGAGGTGAGAGCCGAGGACCGGCGAGCACCGCAAGCGCAGCCGAGTCCGTGCCGACGAACTGACCCCGGCCTAAGCCGCACATCCCTCGCCTTGACTTGCCGCCCCGACTGCGGCATGATCCTCGACACCTGATGGAAACGATCCGCGTCCAATACGAAATCGAAGCCCGCGACGTCAAACGGGCCGCCCGTTTGGTCGCCCGCGAGCAGAGCCTCGGCGTCCGGGTCACCCAGTATGAGCACCAGCGCGTCAAGGCGATGGAAGCCTCCGTCACGACGATCCGGCGCGGCCGCGGCCGGGCGCTGGTGGCGATCGACGTCGTCTCCGAGCCGATCGAATCGGCTTATGGGCTGATTCTTTCGATTGCCGGTGAGATTTCCTGTCTCAACGCGATGCGCGCGATCCAACTCGTCGACTTTGAGGTGCCGCCCCGGCTGAGCCGTCTGCTGGGAGGGCCGCGGTTCGGCGCGGACGGTCTGCGACGCCAACTGGGCGTGAAGGGCCGCCCGATTTTCGTGTCGGTGGTCAAGCCGTCGCAGGGGTTGACCCCCAAGGAATTCGGCAACCTCGCCTATGAATGCTTCGTCGGCGGGATTGACGTCTGCAAAACGGACGAGCTGCTCCAGGAACGCCGGGAGGATTATCTGGCGCGCATCCGCGCCTGCGTGGAGGCGGCCCGGCGGGCCGAGGCGGAGACGGGCGAACCGAAGCGCTTCATGCTCCATGCCGTGGGACCGGCCGACCAGTTGCTCTCACTCTATGAAGCGGGCGTGGAGGCGGGCGCGGGCATCGCCATGTGCGCGCCGGCGGCCGCGGGCTTTCCCCAGTTTCACGCGCTGGCCGCCCTGGGCCGCATTCCGATCATGAGCCACATGGCGATGAGCGGCTGGCTCTGGCAGCGCCATGGGATGAGTGTGACCGCCTGGGCAAAATTCGTCCGCCTGCTCGGCGCCGATGTCGTGCTCTATCCGGCGCTGCAGGGCTCGCTCAAGGCAACGAAGGATGAGATCGAGGCGATCAAACGCGTCTGCGACATGAAGTTCAACGGGTTGCAGCCGTCATTTCCCGCCGTCGGCGGCGGCCAGCACGCGGGAACAATGGAAGTCCACGCCAAACTCTTCGGCCCCGATTTTATTTTCCTTTGCGGCGGCGGCGTGGTGGGCCATCCGCAGGGCGCGCGCGCCGGCGCCCGATCGATCCGTCAGGCGTGGGAGGCGATTCAGGCCGGCGTGCCCGTCACACGCCACGCCAAACAGGCACCAGAGCTGGCCGCGGCCTTGAAAGCCTTCGCCAAATACGTGTAAATCCCCCTACTGATCAGCGGGGTCTTCCGACTCTTCAGGCCGTTGAAACACCGGCGAGCCGTGGTGATGGACCATCAGCCAGCGGCGCTCTTCCGATGGGTCATCGTGATGCTCCGGCCGCACAAACACATTGGTCGCCAGCACCTGCGTCTCCTGCGGCTCATCATCAACGAGCACGGTGATCCGTTCGATGCAGACGACCCAGGCGACGGCGCCCTCGACGGTGACCTGCGTATCGGTGATCTGAAACGTCATCGACCGGGTGTGGTTGAAAATGCGGATCCAGCTGTCGCGAACCGCCCGCCAGCCGGTCAGACGCGACCAGCCGGGATGAATGCATTGTACCCCCTCATCCTGCTGCCAGACGGCGGCCATGCGCCTGATATCGAGACTCTCGAAGGCTTCATAGAAGCGCTGATTGGCCAGGAACACCTGCCGGACGGTCTCCACCTGCGACATCACGCCGCATCGTAGCAACTCCCTCCGGATGAATCAACGGCCGGCCGACGGCCGTCACTCTGATTGACCCCTCCCCGCCCATCTGCTAGCATGGAGCCATGCGCCTCCCTCGGAATACGGAAACCGGCTGGGGTGTGATTTCCATCCTGAGTCTCGGGTTGGCGATGCCGCTTCCCGCGCTGTCGGCCGGCAAGGAATTGATCGTCGAGGACGGCAATGACGTCTCCATCGAGTACACCCTGTCCACCAAGGAGGACGGCATCATCAACAGCAACATCGGGGAGGAGGCCTTCACCTACCGGCAGGGCGCGAAAAATCTCGACTGCATGAACGGTGTGCAGAAGCGGCTGGCCGGCCACAAAGTGGATGACGTGGTCTCGATGGTCCTGCCGCCGGAGGAGGGGTGCGGCCCGATCGATCCCAAGGCGCTGATGGAACTGGAGTTGGCGATCATCCCGGAGAATTCCCGCAAGCCGGGGGCGCACGTCAAAGTGCGCGGCCCGCACGGCATCGAACTGGTGGCGGTCGTCAAAGAGATCAAGGAAAAAACGGCGGTCATCGATGTCAATCATCCGCTGGCGGGGAAGACGCTCCATTTTGACGTCAAAATTGTCAACATCGTCAAAGGCGACCCCGGCGACGCGGCTCCGCCCCGTCCTCCCGACACCGATTACCGGTGACGACGGCGCAGACCCGCGCCGCCGCGTGACCGGCCCCTAGCCTCCATGCAACCGATTCGCCGACGGATTCTCACGCTTGCGCTGCCGGTGATTCTCAGCAGCGTTCTGGAGCGGATGGTCCAGATTGTCGACATCTTTCTCGTCGGCGGCCTGGGCGCCGACGCCATCGCCTCGGTCGGCCTGTGCCAGTTGCTGGTGTTTTTCTTCCTGAATCTGCTGGCGGGGCTGACGATGGGCGCCACGATCATGGTCGCCCAGCTCTGGGGCGCCAGGCGCCGGCATGATGCGGCCCGGATCGCCACGCAGGCGCTCCGGATCGGCGCGCTCCTCGCCATCGGCGTCAGCCTGGTCGGTGTGGTTGGCGGCATGGCCGGCGCCAGGGCATTGGGGGCGACGCCGGAGATGCAGGGGCTCATGCGCGGATATCTGATCATCATCTTCAGCCTCTTCACCTTCACCTTTCTCGTCGATCAGCTCATCGCCACCATGCACGGGGCCGGCGACACCCGCACGCCGATGATCGCCATCACCATCGTCAACGCGCTTCACGTGCTCATCGCCTATCCCCTGATCTACGGTCACTGGGGCGCGCCCGCGCTCGGCGTGAACGGCGCCGCGCTGGCCATCGGCGT
>JACQCE010000011.1 GCA_016201765.1 Nitrospirota bacterium | reverse complement strand
GATTAGAAAAAATTAATCTTCGTTTAATCGCCCGTTTACCTTCGTACGCTATTCTGCTCATTGTCGCAGTCGGATTGGCCGGCTGCATCACACCTGTCCTCAGGAGGGACGCACAATGAAGAAGGGAATCATGATCGGTATGTTTGCAGTGGTGGGTCTGTTGGCCGCCGGCACCATGAGCTGGGCCGCGACGGTGATGGGCGAGCTGAGCAAGATTGACGACAAGGGCTCGTTCTATTTCGTCAAGGACGACAAGGGCAAGGAAACCAAGATCCATTTTGACGGCACCACCAAGAAGACCGGCGACGTCAAAGTCGGCGCCCACGTCAAAGTCGACGAGGAAAAGGGCCATGCCAAGTCGATCGAAGTGATGGAGATGAAGAAGTAACCAACACCCGAAGAGAGAAAGGAACGATCATGCGACACAAAACAATGCTGGCCACGCTTGTGACGGTGGTCACGATGGCGGCCCTGGTGGGTTGCGGCGTGCCCAAGGCCGAGCACGACAAGGTCGTCAGTGAGTTGAACAAGGCCAAGCAGGAGAATGCGGCCTTGTCCGATCAGCTCGCGAAGGGCAAGGATCAGGTCGCCCAACTGCAGGGCCAGGTGGCCTCGCTCACGAAGGAGAACGAGGAACTGAAGGCCAAGTTGGCGCCCAAGAAGCCCGCGGCGAAACCGGCGGCAACCAAGCCGGCGGCCAAGACCACGACAACCACGAAGAAGAAGTAACGTCGGGGAGTAGTGACACACCTGCCGGCCCGAGTGTGCCTCGGGCCGGCAGGTGTTTTGTGGTAAAGGGATAGCGTAATACGGATTAGTGAAGCGAAGGCGGATTATAAGTGAAAAGGCGGATTAAGGATTAGTGAAGCAAGAGCGGATTAAGGATTAGGGGAAAAACGGGATAAGAGTAAAAGTGATGAAGCATTCCTCTTAATCCGCCCTTTCTCTTCTATCCCATCAATCCGTCGTTGTTTCACTAATCCGCCTTTTCTCCATTACCCCTTAATCCGCTTTTTCTTCTCTAATCCCCAAATAACTCCTTTAGTTTTGTTCTGATGTGCTCCTCGTGCGTGCCCTTCCAATAGAGTCGCCCGCAGTTCGGACAGTGTGAGAAGCGCTTCTGAGTCCGAAAGACATACGGCGGTACGAGGGACTCCGCCTGTTCCCTGGGAAACGGCTCCAGCGGCGTATTGCACTCGAGGCAGCGCGTCAGGAGACCGGCGGACGGGGAGAGGCGGAATTCCCGCACGATCTGCCGGAGCTGGAGTTCCGGCCGGTCATCGCGAATCAGCGTGTGGGGAATGTCCGGCAACCGGCCGGTCAGCCGGGCGTCACGGGTGAGGAGCCGGCGCCCTTCCGCGCGGGCCAGTTCGAGCAGCCGCCCGTTGTCGATCTCGCGAAAATAGAGCGTGTCGTAACCGAGAATCCGGAGCCAGCGGGCCAGTTTGCCGACCATGGC
Source organism: Nitrospirota bacterium (assembly GCA_016201765.1). Lineage (GTDB taxonomy): Bacteria > Nitrospirota > Nitrospiria > JACQCE01 > JACQCE01 > JACQCE01. The sequence goes on along the minus strand of JACQCE010000011.1, from coordinate 6,246 downwards.
GTCGGCCAGAAACCTGACGGGTCTGGCAGGCCGGTGAAAAAGTCCATCTGCGGCGTTCTCGGCCCCTCGGGAATCCTCATCCGACCACCGCTCTGCGAGATGGTCGGACTCCGGTTCCCTCGGAGCCTGCGGCTTCCGGGTACCCGCGTGAGCGGGTGGTGGAGCTTTTTGACCGGCCTGCATGGTAAACGTGTTTTTCAACACCCTGCTAGCGCGCTCCCATTCATTCGAATGTGCCATGTCCCGTTGTTTCCCACTTGCCACTCGTCACTTGTCACTTATCACCGGTTGTCCCTTGATCCTCTCAGACGCCAACACCAGCGCCGCAATGCTCTTCGCGTCCCGGATCGTATTGTCGTGAACTTTTGCCATCGCTTCGTCCAGGGACATCTCGACCACCGTCAGCACTTCGTCGTGATCCAGCGACTGCCGGCTCTGTTCCAGCCGGGTGGCCAGATAGAGATGGATCTGCTCGTCGCAAAAACCGGGCGCGGTCACGATGCTGCCCAAACGCACCAGCCGGCCCGCCCGATAGCCTGTCTCCTCCTCCACCTCGCGCATGGCGCACGCGTCGGGCGATTCACCCTCCGCCAGCGTGCCGGCGGGCACCTCATACAGATAACCGCCCGCCGCGTGGCGAAACTGGTGGATCAGGAGCACCGTGCCGTCGTCCTTGACCGGCACCACGGCGGACGCGCCGGGATGGCGCACCACGTCCAGTCGGGTCACTTCGCCGTTCGGCAGGGTCACCGTCTCGGCGGCAACCCGGATGATCCGCCCCTGGTAGGGGGGAGGTGGTTCCTTCGGTTTGGGCATGGGACGATCCTCGGGTTGAAACTCCGCGGGCGCCTCATTATACTAAGCCCTCGGGCCGGAAGCGAATGATCACGCACATCGGCGTGTGCCCGGACCGCGTGAGCATCGCCCAGAGCAGAGGATGACGTCCAAGGATCTCGATGCGCGCAAAGTCGTCACGATGTATTCCGCCCACTCCAATCATGACGATCTGCTCTTCGGCAAAATCTTCCACCGTTTCAGGGCCGCGGCGATCGGCCTGCTCGAATCAACGCCGGGCTGCCGCGCGCCGGAGGAATCCTATCTGGCCGTGCGGCGCCATTGCCGGATCAACCCGTTTCGTTACCGGCAGTTGATCCAGTGCGTCAATCAAAAACCGGCGCACGATCCGGCCTATTGAGCCGATGATTCGGCGCGCGGAATGCACGGGAGTCATGACGTCATGATCATGAGGGGGGAGGGGGGGATGGAGTCGGTGGCGAGGGACGTGTTCCAGTGGTCGCATTTTTCCCAGGAGAAGCAGCTTGATTTCAACGGCCATCTGATTCTGGCCGGACGGCGCCGCCTGCTGGTCGACCCGCCGCCGCTGTCGGCCGAGGGACTGACGGCGATCCGCCAGGGCGGGCCGATCGACGCGATCATCCTGACCAACCGGGACCACGTGCGCGAAGCCGCGACCTATCGCGGACTCTTCCGCACCAGAATTCTCACCCATGAGCTGGATGCGCCGCTCATGGACCTCGCCATCGACGGCACGTTCACCCACGGCGACCAGCTCCCCGGCGGCCTGTCGATCATCCATCTGCCCGACGGCAAATCGCCGGGGGAGTCGGCCCTGCTGCTCCAGCGCGACGGCGGCATCCTCATCCTCGGCGACGCCCTGATCGGCAGGCCGCCCGGCTTGCTCAACTTCCTGCCGCCGGACAAGTTCGCCGATTTCGAGCGCGCCCGTTCAGGCGTGAGCCGGCTGTTGGGCTATGCGTTTGACACGGTGCTGGTGGGCGACGGCGCGTCAATTTCCACCGGCGGCAAGGAGGCGGTGCAACGGGCGGTGTTGGGAGAACAGTGAAGGGAAAGTGACGAGTGGAAAGTGGAAAGTGGAAAGTGGAAGGTGGAAGGTGGAAAGGGTTCTCCCTCGACATGGAAAATTGGGACAGATTTATTTTCCAAGAGTGAATTCGACATTCGCCATTCGTTATTCGACATTGCCTTTATGTCCTCCCTCTCCCAGGAACTGAACCGACAGGGTAATCATCACTTCCAGCGCGGCGACTACGCCGACGCGCAGACCTGCTACCACCAGGCGCTGGAGGCCGACCGGAAGAGCGGCAATGGCCGCGAACTGGCGCAGACCCTCGGCAACCTGGCCAACGTCTGCGCCTGCACCGGCCGGACCGATCAGGCCCGGGCCCATTATCAGGAAGTGCTGGAGCTGCACAAAACTTTCGGCGATCAGCGCGGCATCGGTATCACGCTGGCCAACCTGGGCAACCTGGAAGCCGACGGAGGCTCGGCGGAGCGCGGCGAAGCCTACTATCTTGAAGCGCTCGATCTCCTCGAACCGTTGGGCGAGGAGCAGACCGTCGCCACCATCTTCGGCAACCTGGCTCTGATCGCCCGCGGCCGCGCCGACTACGAGCGCACGATCACGCTGACCGAGCGGGCGATCGCGCTGATGAAGCGGGCCGGCGACCGGATGAGCGTGGCCGGGCTCTACAATCAACTGGGCAAAACCTACCGGCTCATGCGCCGGCACGCCGACGCGCTTGCCTGTTGCCGGACCGCTTTGGCGATCGCCGAACGGCTGGGCGACGAACGGCTCGAGGCCGCGGCCCGGTATCATCTGGCGTTCATCCATGCGGAAGAGCAGCGGTTCGCGCAGGCCGTCGAGATGATGGAACGGGTCGTCAAGATCGACGAGAAATATGACCTGCCGAAGCTGGAGGAGAATCTGGGGTGGTTGAGAGAGTGGAAAGGGAAAGTGAAAAGTGACGAGTGACGAGTGAGAACGCGGTATGCTGATCGCGTATCACTGTTCCGTTCGACTTTCCACTCGCCACTTGTCACTTGCCACTTGATCTTATGATTCCCATTGTCATCTACGACGCCGACTGCCGCTTGTGCGAAACGAGCCGGCAGTGGATCGAGCGCTGGGCCCGCAAGGGACGCCGGCCGGCGTCATTCCGTTTTCTGCACTTTGAAGAGCCGGAGGCGGTTCGCCTGCAGCCCGATCTCGATGCGATCGGCTGCCTGACCGCCTTTCGTTTTCTTGATGAAGAGGGGCGGGCGTCGATCGGAGCGGCCGCGGCCGTACAGCTCCTCCGCCGCTTGCCGGGAGGCGGGTTGTTTGCCTGGATCATGACCCTCCCCGGCGTCTGGCGGCTGACCGTCTGGAGTTATCAGTGGATTGCCGCCCATCGGTATCGCCTCTTCGGCAGAACGACGAGATAATGTGTGTCGAGAGTCGCCTATAGAAATTGCCCCTTTCCATGCCCCATGCCCCTTGACCCTATTCCTGCCCCCTTACCCCTTGACGTCTCCTATATAATAGTCAGACCATGACCGACGTGATGCCCCACCATCAGGCCGGCTCCGAAACCGACCCCGTCTGCAAGATGAAGGTCGATCCGGCTAAAGCGGCCGACCGGTATGACCACAACGGCCGCACCTACTATTTCTGCTGCGGCGGCTGCCGCCAGAAATTCCAGGCCGATCCGGCTCGCTATCTGAAACCGGCGGCGGTTTCGGCTGACCCAACGTTTGTGTCGATTAGTTCCATTAAATCGGCCCATGGCCAGATGCGTACATCCGATGGGGGTGATCAGGGGGAGAGGCGGAATCTCCCCCTGATTCCAATGACAGATGCCAGCCCCCCGCGCCCCCCGTCGCCATACGCGACGGGCAAGTCAGGAGCATCTCTTTACACCTGCCCGATGGATCCGGAGGTCAAGCAGGCGAAACCGGGCCCCTGCCCGAAGTGCGGCATGGCGCTGGAGCCAATGGAATCCGTCGTGCCAACCGTTAAAACCGAATATGTCTGTCCCATGCATCCCGAAATCGTCCGCGCCGAGCCGGGCGCCTGTCCGATCTGCGGCATGGCGCTCGAGCCGCGTACCGTCACCGTGACGGAAGAGGCCAATCCGGAGTTGATCGACATGACCCGCCGCTTCTGGGTCGGCGTGGCGCTTTCGCTGCCGTTGCTTGCGTTGGCCATGCTCGAGCATCTGCCGAGCCAGCCGCTGCGGACGTGGCTGTCGGGGCCGGCGCAAGCCTGGCTTGAGCTGGCGCTGGCCACGCCCGTTGTCCTGTGGGGCGGGTGGCCCTTTTTCGAGCGCGGCTGGACGTCGATCGTGACTCGGAACCTGAACATGTTCACGCTCATCGCCATCGGCACCGGCATGGCCTATCTCGACAGCGTCGCGGCCACGCTCGCGCCCGGCCTCTTCCCTGAATCGTTCCGATCACACGACGGGACCGTCGCCCGCTACTTCGAGGCGGCCGCCGTCATCACCACGTTGGTGCTCCTTGGCCAGGTGCTGGAACTGCGCGCCCGCAGTCGCACCAGCCAGTCGATCAAAATGTTATTGGGGTTGGCGCCCAAGACCGCCCGGCGCGTGGCCAAAGGGGGGCGGGAGGAAGAAGTGCCGCTCGATCAGGTGATGGCCGGCGACACGCTCCGTGTCCGGCCCGGCGAAAAGGTGCCGGTCGACGGCGTGGTCCTGGAAGGAACCAGCGCGGTCGATGAATCGATGGTGACGGGTGAGGCGATGCCGGCGGAAAAGCGGCCGGGCGACCGCGTCACCGGCGCCACGGTCAACACCACCGGCGGCTTCCTCATGCGGGCCGAGCGGGTGGGGCGCGACACGCTGCTCGCCCAGATCGTCCGGATGGTCGGCGAGGCGCAGCGCAGCCGCGCGCCGATCCAGCGGCTGGCCGATACCGTGTCGGGGTATTTCGTCCCCGGCGTGGTCGCCGCGGCCGTCGTGACGTTTCTCGTCTGGGCCTGGATCGGACCGGAGCCGCGCCTCGCCTACGCGCTGGTCAACGCCGTGGCCGTGCTGATTATCGCCTGCCCGTGCGCGCTGGGGTTGGCCACGCCGATGTCGATCATGGTCGGCACGGGGCGCGGCGCGACGATGGGCGTGCTGATCAAGAACGCCGAAGCGTTGGAGATCATGGAAAAGGTCGACACGCTCGTCATCGACAAGACGGGCACGCTCACCGAGGGCAAGCCGCGGTTGGTCACAGTCCAATCATTCGATGATGTCAGTGAACACGATCTACTGCGTCTTGCGGCCGCGCTCGAGCAGGGAAGCGAGCATCCGCTGGCGGCGGCAGTCGTGGCGGGCGCCGGACAGAAAGGTCTCACGCCCGCCAAGGCGGCGGACTTTCGATCGCTGACCGGCAAGGGCGTGGCCGGCACGGTGGAGGGCCGCGCGGTCGCCCTGGGCAACGCCGCCCTCCTCAAGGAGATGAACGTGGAGTCGGGCGCGCTTGTGGAACGGGCCGAAGCGCTCCGGCGCGAAGGGCAGACGGTCATCTTTGTCGTCATCGATCGCAGGCTCGCCGGGCTCCTGGGCGTGGCCGATCCGGTCAAACCGACGACGCCGGACGCCCTCCGGCAACTCCGGCGAGAGGGGCTGCGGATCGTCATGCTCACCGGCGACACCCGCACCACGGCCGAGGCCGTGGCGCGCGCGTTAGAGATTGACGAAATCCGGGCCGGAGTCCTGCCCGATCAGAAGGGGAGGATCGTCAAAGAGTTGCGCGCGCGGGGACGTGTGGTGGCGATGGCGGGCGACGGGATCAACGACGCGCCTGCGCTGGCCGAAGCACACGTGGGCGTCGCCATGGGCACCGGCGCCGACGTCGCGATGGAAAGCGCGGGTGTCACGCTGATCAAGGGCGATCTCATCGGCCTCGTGCGGGCCCGGCGGCTCTCGCGCGCGACGATGCACAACATCCGGCAGAATCTCTTCTTCGCCTTCATCTACAACGCCCTCGGCGTGCCGATCGCGGCGGGCGTGCTCTATCCCGTCTTCGGCCTGCTCTTGAGCCCCATCATCGCCAGCGCGGCGATGAGCTTCAGCTCCGTGTCGGTGATTGGGAATGCGTTGAGGCTGAGAAGGCAGGCGTTGTAAGGCAGTGACGAGTGATGAGTGACGAGTGACGAGTGAAGAGGGACGAGTGATGAGTGATGAGTGACGAGTGACGAGTGATGAGTGATGAGTGATGAGTGATGAGTGATGAGTGATGAGACAAGGGTCTGGTTTTGCCACCGGTCACTCATCACTTGTCACTGAAAATTTTCCCCTTTTTCTCACCATGCCGTCTATGGTATAGTGGCGCCGTTTTGAGGGAGGCTGCATTATTTATCGCTTGCCACTTACCACTCGTCACTTATCACTGATCCCATGATCATCGGCGTGCCCAAAGAGACCTTTCCCGGCG
>JACQCE010000010.1 GCA_016201765.1 Nitrospirota bacterium | reverse complement strand
CTTCTCATTCCCCGCGCCGTTGGCTATTCGGCCGGGTTGCTCAATTACTTCTTCCGGGGCACACTGGGAGCTGAAGGAACGAGCAATGCCATCAGAATCACCAATCACTCCAATGAAGAGATGAATGGGATTTTTACGCTCTATTATGACAATGATAATGCTGAGCGACATCCAGTCGGCAACGCATCATGGAATCTTTCATTGCCGGCAAATTCGAGGAGTGACGAACTGACGTTTGAGATCCCGCCCGACGCCAGGGATGCTGGGCGATATATGCTGGTCTTTCGTGGCACCATGGGCGCAGAATCCGACGCCGTGGTTGGGCGCCTTGTCCAATTGCCTCAGCCCTATGTGTTTATCGTCCAAGACACAGCCTCTCTGGGAGCGCCCGTCATCACGGATCTCGGCCTGCTCGACCGGGGCACGGAAGCTCCCGATCAAGTCCTGTCGGGTCACTTTGTGGCGCACGGCAGGATGATAAGAATCTCCCTCATCAGTTCCTGCTTGGGTTGCGCCCCATTACGATTGCTCATCAATGGCCATGAACGCCCGAATGCGAGCTGGATGGAGGGTGATACACCCACACAGCCAGTCACCTGGCAGGTGACGAATATTCCACAAGGCCGCAGCTATGAGATCATCATGCGGGTCGATGTCACGGACGGCGCCAACAGCGCGTACTTCCTGCAGCACCTGTTGCATTACACCGGACTTGGAAATGGCGCTTTCCCCGTCATACAGCACAAGGCCGTGGGCGACTATGTCATTCAGAAATCCACCGAGCTGACGATTGAACGGCCGGTCTTTGCCCAGCTATTTCCGCTGGAATCCAGGCACGGCCACTGGCGCGTGGTCCAAATGGCCGGGCACCGGCCTGAAGACGAGTGCGCAACCAGCGGAGGAACGTCAGGCTGCGAGGCGCCCAGCGAGGCGTGCAATCGTTACGGGGTGGCAGGCCACGTGTCCGTTGATGAGGAATTCATCACGGAGATCACGCTCGACACTCTGGATCCGGCCTGGAAATACACGCATTCCTGGCAATGCAACTTGACTGATACCCTGCCGGTCAGTTACAGCGAGCTCCTGTCCACAGAGGAATTTCTGCCGCTGACCATTACGGCAGAACTCATTAAAGAATATACCCCTGAGGATCTGAAATATTTCGAGTCCATTGGCATTGCGCCGGTGTATTATTCGGTTATCTTTGAATAGAAAATTAATGGATGGGCACTCCGCCTTGCTTCCCTCCGCCCAAGCGATTGGACAGAACACGATAAATCCCCTATCTTTCCTCTACAAGTCCCTCTTATGGAGCGAATTGGAATATGCCTGACGATAATTATGCTCTCTAACCGAAAAAGATGGTTTGCGCTTGGGTTGACCGGCATGGTTGTTGCCGTGCTCGGCTGCTTCAACCTCACCGACGCCTCGGCATCATTGGATCTGGCCATCGGAGGATATGGATTAAGCTTCGGCAATTCGGCTCAAATGAACGGGATCAGGTTCAATGTCATGGATCAGCATGTCGAGCAGATCAACGGGTTCAATTTTTCCCTTGTGTCCCTTTTGCATGAGGAGCAAATTCAACGTCTGAATGGCGTGTCCCTAGGCCTGATGACGGGAATCAGGCGGTTCAACGGCGTCGCGATCGGCGGACTACAGGTTCTGGATGAAGCCCATGGTCTTGCTCTCGGTGGCCTGACAAGCGGCGGGGATATGACCGGGGTGTTTGTCAATGTGTGGGGGATGCGGCCCTGGGGGCATGTCACGGGAATTGTACTCAGCGGGATTCAATCCAATGCCGACATCGATGCCACGCTCACCGGGCTGATTATCAGCGGCCTGAATACATTGGCGGAAGAAGCTCAGGGTATGACGATCAGCACCACGAATCTCGTGGGGGTGGTCAATGGGGTGGCCATCGGGGTTTTCAATGCCAGTGAGAAAATGACCGGCGTGCAGATCGGAGTGGTCAATCTCGCCCTAGGAGAACTGCATGGCGCGCAAATCGGCGTGGTGAATTATGCCGCCAATAATCCCAAGCTCTTGAGGGTACTTCCCGTGATCAACCTGAATCTTCCATTTTGATCCAGGGCCTGACGACTCCGCCAGGTGAATCAATGGGTACAAGTTTTCCCTTGGGGGCGCTACGTGATGAACGCCAATCTTAAAATATCCCTCCAGGGCGGAATTCTTTTTGCCGTGTTGCTGATCATCTCATCATTCTTCGGCGACCCCACGGCCGCCATTCTCCTGGTGCCGGCGCTCGTTGGAATCTGGCTCATCATTTCAAAGGTGCGGCTGTCGATCCTCGCAGGAGAACACCTCACATGGGGAAAAACTTTACGCATCATGGTGTCCGGCTTTGCTGTTTTTATCGGTTTGTTGCTGTGCAACGTTATTGCCTTCGTCGTTTCTCAAAAAGTTGAATTCTATTTTCTTTTGAGTCTTGCCATCCCTTCGATCCTTTACGTCACTCTCAAATCAACCAGGCATACTTGGTTGTATGCCGGATTCTCGCAGGTGATCGGCAGTGGCATTATCCTGGTGCCTCTTACCATTTTCCCAAACCTGGGCGGTCATATGGCCGGTCTCTTGTTCATCGCCTACGCCATTTTTGGATTTTTCCTTGGGCTGATGGTCGGGCTTATGAAAACGCCGGTTATTTTCATCAGAGACCGGTGGTTTCCAAAAAGGCCGGCCATATAAGTCCCCCCTGCTCCTCCGCCCCGTCGGCGGTTGACAGATCACTTGACTTATACTTGATATACCGAGGCCGCCCCCGCCATGAGGGAAGGCGGGCGAAAGCCGCGCTACCAGTAGCGGGTGAGCGCAAACCGCTTCTGTAAACCGTCGTCGGAGAAGCCGGCCGCCACCAGTTTGTCATCCGGCTGCTGCACGAGGGCGAAGGCTTCGTCATCGATCGTGCCGATGGCGGTGGTCACGATGCCCAAGGTCCCGAAGTTCGTCGTATCCACGCTGCCATCGGCCTTGTAGCGGACGAGTGCAAAGCGCCGCTGCACGCCGTCATCGGAGAAACCGGCCGCGATCAGCTTGCCGTCCGCCTGCAGCACCAGGGCAAAGGCCTCATCATCGATCGCCCCGATGGCCGTGGTCACGACGCCGCCGGCGCCAAAGGTCGCGTCCGGTGTCCCGTTCGTGCCATAGCGCACCAGCGCGAACCGCCGCTGCGCGCCATCATCAGAAAAACCGGCCGCCACCAGCTTGCCGTCCGGTTGCAGCACCAACGCAAAGACTTCATCATCAATCGATCCGATGAGCGTGTTCACGATGCTCCCGGTCCCGAAGGTGGCATCCCCATTTCCGTCCGTATTGTAGCGTATGAGCGCGATCACTTTTTGACCGCCGATCGTCTCGTAGCCCGCCGCCACCAGCTTGCCGTCCGCTTGCTGCACAAGGGCGAACGCCTCGTCATCGACCGTCCCAATCGCGCTTGTCACGATGCCCGAGGTCCCGAAGGTCGCATCCAGACTTCCGTCCGTTTCATAACGCACGAGCGCGAACTGCCGCTGCGTGCCGGTGTCGGAGAAGCCGGCCGCCACCAGCTTGCCGTCCGTCTGCTGCACCAGGGCGAACGCCTCATCATCGATGGTCCCGATGGCCGTGGTCACCTTGCCCGTGGCATTAAAGGTGGTGTCCAGCGTCCCGTTGGTGTTATAGCGGACCAGCGCAAACCGCCGTTGCGTGCCATCGTCAGAAAAACCGGCCGCCACCAGCTTGCCGTCCGTCTGCAGCACGAGGGCCAGGGCCTCGTCATCGATGGTCCCGATGGCGGTGGTCACTTTGCCCGAGGGCCCGAAGGTTGTATCGGGCACCTCGTTGGTGGTGTAGCGGACCAAGGCGAAGCGCCGCTGCGTGCCGTCATCGGAGAAGCCGGCCGCCACCAGTTTGTTGTCCGACTGCAGCACGAGGGCGGACGCCTCGTCATCGACCGTGCCGAAGGCCGTGGTCACTTTGCCCGAAGTCCCAAAACTCCTGTCCAGTGTTCCGTGTTTGGGGGTGAAGCCGAACCCACCCCCCGGTGGGGCGCCGCTTCCTCCGCTGTCACTGCCGGTGCCGCAGGACAGCAGCGTGAGGCTGATCGCCAGCGTTCCGATCGGAAGCCGGGGCAACGCCCTTCTCTTCATGTTGAAGGCCCTTTTGTCATGCGGGCGCATGACGGTGTGTACCACCCGATCTCCGTCGAAGATTACACAAAAAACCGTCTGGAAATCAATGGGCGGAGGGAGAATCTACCCCCTCGCGCGGGACCATTAATCGGCGGTTCTTCGACTGACCGGCCGGAGCGGAGGGGCAATCGGACGTGCCGACCCGCCTTGCTTCCCCCTGCCCCATCCTCTATAATCGCGGGTAATCTATGCCGAAGAAAATAAATCCGTCCCCATTTTCCCTATGACGCCGACGCGCAAAAGCTTTTCCTCCATCCGGGGGGTGCACGATATTCTGCCGGGCGAGAGCGAGCGGTGGCAGGCAATCGAACGGGCCGCCGGGCGGCTCTTTGCCGCCTTTGGCTTTCGGGAGATCCGGCTGCCGATCTTTGAAGCCACGGAGCTCTTCGCCCGCGGGATCGGCGAGGCGACCGACATTGTGGAAAAGGAGATGTACACGTTTGCCGACCGGTCGGGCGAGTCGGTCACACTTCGACCCGAAGGGACAGCGCCCGCAATCCGGGCGTTTTTGGAGCATCATCTGGGCGCGGCGCAGGCGGTGACGAAGCTCTATTACTGGGGGCCGATGTTCCGGTACGAGCGGCCGCAGAAGGGGCGGTTCCGGCAGTTTTATCAAATTGGCGCCGAAATCATCGGCAGCGGCGCGCCGGAGGCGGATGTGGAACTGCTCGCCCTGCTGCATCTGTTGTTCGAGCGGCTCAAGATCGACGGCGTGCGGCTGGAATTGAACAGTCTCGGCGACGAGGCCTGCCGGCCGGCCTACCGGCAGACGTTGCAGCGCTTTCTCGAATCGAAGCAGGCTGATCTGTGCGAGAATTGCCGCCGCCGGACGGCGACGAATCCGCTTCGCGTGCTCGATTGCAAGAATGAATCGTGCCGCGAAGCCACGGCTGATGCCCCGATGATCGTCGATCATTTGTGCGAGGCCTGCCGCTCGCACCATGACCGGGTCACGGAGGGGCTGGCGGCATTGAAGATCGTCTATCACCCCAATCCCCGCCTCGTCCGCGGGCTCGATTATTACAACCGGACGACGTTTGAATGGACGACGACGAAGCTGGGGGCGCAAAACGCCGTGGTGGGCGGCGGCCGGTACGATGGGCTGGTGGCGCTGCTGGGCGGCGATCCGGCGCCGGCGATCGGCTTTGCCCTCGGGATGGAACGGATGGCCGAGCTGCTGCCGCCGGAGCTCGGCCAGCCGGCCGCGCCCGACCTCTTCATGGCGGCGCTGGGTGAGCAGGCCCGGGCCTGGGCCGCGCCTCTGGTGCTGGCGCTGCGCAAAGAGGGCTACCGGGTCGAGACGGAGTATGGCGATGCGAGTCTCAAAAGCCAGATGCGGCGGGCCGATAAGACGGGCGCGCGCTGGGTCTGCATTGTGGGTGAGAATGAGCTGACATCCGGCCAGATCGTGGTGAAGAATCTGCAGACGAAGGCGCAGGAAACGCTGGAGGCCGACCGGGCGCTGGATGAGCTGCGGCTGCGGTTGGCTTCGCTCCCCCCCTCACCTGTTTCCTCTCCCCCCCCGGGGGGGAGAGGAGAACACAAAGCACGCTAGGGGTCGATGGAAACGCCGACGATCGGCTCGTTCGTCATTGGCATCCTCCTCTGGGTGGGCTATTTCACCGCAGTGGTGCTGATCTGCCATACGCTCTATATGAAGCTGCGAGGTGAGCCGCCCAAATCTCACCTGACGGTCATCGTGGACGGCAAATCAGTCTCCGCGCTGGCGGAATGGGAAGCGCGGGATAAGCGCCTACAAAAGGCGATGATCGGGTTGGGGATCTTTCTGGGGTTGTTGTTGCCGCTGTTTCTGCCGTGGGTGTTGCGACGCTGAAAAATAAATCCGTCCCTATTTCCCTGTAAATAACACGGGCCTGCCGGCAATCCGGCAGGCCCGTGGTCCCTTCAACTCATGGCGATTATTGCACCACGAACCCGCCGACCTTGGTTGCGGACAACCCACCACCGGCGGCGGGATTGGTCACGATCACGTCATATGTCCCCGGCGGCAGCGAGGTGTTCGGCCACCAGAACGCCATCGAGGTGGCGCTGTTGTACTCATACGGCGTCGTGGCCGTCGCGGCCGTGGCCGCGGTTGAGACGGTCGCCCCGGACAAGGTTGACACCGTGATGGTCGCGCCAGGGGCGAAGTTCGTGCCCGCAATCGCCACCGAGCTGCTCGCCGTCACTCCCGAGGTGACGGTGGAGGGGGTCACGGAGGTGATCGTCGGTAGCGGCGCCACCACCGTAAAACCGCCGACTTTCGTCCCCGTCAGACCGCCATAACTCGCGGGATTGGTGACCACGACGTCGTAGGTCCCTGGCGGGAGCGCCGTGTTCGGCCACCAGAAGGCGATCGACGTCGCGCTGTTGTATTCGTACGGATTGGATGCCGTCGCCAGCGATGAGGTGGTGGAGATTGTTGTCCCGGACAGGCTGCCCACTGTAATCGTCGCCCCGGGCGCGAAGTTCGTGCCGCCAATCGCCACCGAGGTGCTCGCCGTGAGCCCATACGTCACCGATGCGGCCGCCACAGTGGTGATCGCCGGTGTCGGCACCACCACTACAAACCCGCCGACTTTCGTCCCCGACAAACCGCCATAACTCGCGGGATTGGCGACCACGACGTCATACGTCCCCGGCGGGAGCGCCGTGTTCGGCCACCAGAAGGCCATCGACATGGCGCTGTTGTACTCGTACGGATTGGACGCCGTCGCCAGCGAAGCAGTGGTGGAGACCGTCGCCCCGGACAGGCTCCCCACCGTAATCGTCGCCCCGGGCGCGAAGTTTGTGCCCGAGAGCGTGATCGACGAGCTCGCCGTGATCCCATACGTCACCGACGAGGCCGCCACGGCCGCGATCATCGGCAGCGGCGTCACCACGGTGAAACCGCCGACTTTCGTCCCCGACAAACCGCCATAACTCGGGGGATTGGTAACCACGACGTCATACGTCCCCGGCGGGAGCGCCGTGTTCGGCCACCAGAAACGGATATCAGTGGCGCTATTGTATTCATACGGGTTGGTGGCGGTGGCCGCGAGTGAGGCTGTTATCACCGTCGCCCCGGACAGACTCCCCACCGTAATCGTCGCTCCGGGCGCGAAGTTCGATCCCGAGAGCGTGATCGACGAGTTCGCCGTGATCCCATACGTCACCGACGAAGCCGCCACGGTCGTGATCGTCGGCAGCGGCGTCACCACGGTGAAACCGCCGACTTTCGTTCCCGTCAGGCCGCCATAACTCGCGGGATTGGTGACCGCGACATTATACGTCTCCGGCTGGAGCGCCGTGTTCGGCCACCAGAACTTCAGTTGGGTCGCATTGACATAGACATATGGCACGCCGGCCGTCGCCGACGAACCGGCCACGGTCGTCCCGCTCAGGCCACCCACCGTGATCGTTGCCCCGTTGATGAAATTGGTTCCGGTGATCGTGATCGACGAGTTCGCCGTGATCCCATAGGTCACCGAGGCGGGGGTGATCGAGCCGACAGCCGGCTGGGGCGCGGTCACGGTGAAACCATTGGCCAGGGTCGCCGACAAGCCGCCCGCCGCCGCCGGATTCGTCACCTGGACCGCATAGGCCCCCGGCGCCAGGGCCGTGTTCGGCCACCAGAATTTCACCTGCGTCGCATTGACGTAAACATATTTCAGGGTCGCCGTCGCCGTCGAGCCGGTGACGGTCGTCCCGGTCAAACTGCCCACCGTAATCGTCGAGCCGTTGACGAAGTTCGACCCGGTGATGGTCACCGACTGGCTGGTTGAGATGCCGTCGATCACCGACGCGGCCGCCACCGATGTGATGGCCGGCTGGGGAATGATGACGGTGAAGCCATTGGCCAGGGTCGCCGACGAGCCGCCCGCGGCCGCCGGATGTGTCACCTGGACCGCATAGGCCCCCGGCGCCAGGGCCGTGTTCGGCCACCAGAATTTCACCTGCGTCGCGTTCACATAGACATACGGCATGCTGGCCGTCGCCACCGAGCCGGCCATGGTCGTCCCGCTCAAACTGCCCACCGTGATCGTCGAGCCGTTGACGAAGTTCGACCCGGTGATGGTCACCGACTGGCTGGCCGTCGCCCCGTAAACGACCTGCGCCGGCGTCACACCGGTCACCACCGGCGGCGGGGAGATGACGGCAATCGTCGTCGCGCTGCAGCGGCGATTGTTGCTCTCGTCGCCTTCCACCACCGCATTGGTTGAATCGGCCCTGGCGCAGACGTAGTAGGCGCCGAAGGCCACGGTGGACGGCACGGTCAACAGCGTCGACCCGGTGTTGTTCGCTCCCGCGCCCAGAGCCGGAACCGACCGGGTGACGGGAAAGACGTAATTATCCGTCGTCCCGTTCGCGGACAGCGAAAAACCATTCGTCGTCGCGGCGGCCGCCGACACCCCTTGATTGAGCGCCGTGTCGGTGACGGTAAAACTCGTGCCTCTCTGCAGGGAGGTCGCGGCGGTCGAGACATCCCAGATTACCAGGTCGGGCGCGGTCTCCAGTTTCGCGACAAAGGCATCCATCCCGAACTGGCCGCCGGTCTGTTTCGTGCCGCTGAATGCGCCGGGCGTGACGGGAAAACCCGATGACGAGGTAATGCCGGCGACATAGGCATGGCCGGTCGCATCAATCGCGATGCCGTTGCCGGAATCCCACTCGCTGCCGCCCAGAAAACTCCCATAGAGCAGGCTTGACCCGGCGGGATTGAGTTTGACGACAAAGGTGTCGAACCCGCCGTTGTCGTTATAGGTGGGATCGTACGCCCCGGCGGTGGTCGGAAAATCCGACGAGCCGGTGTAGCCCGTGACGTACGCGTTTCCCGCAGCGTCCACGGCCAGCGCGTAACTCGCATCGGGATGCGAACCGGCAAGATAGGTCGAATAGAGCAGGGCCGATCCGGCCGGGTTGAACTTCGTCACAAAGACGTGTTGCTGGCCCGCCGGGCCTGCGCCCCATGACTGCTGGAAGGCGCCGGGGGTGACCGGGAAATTCGTCGAGGTGGTGGAGCCGGCCACGTAGATATTCCCCGCGGCGTCGAGTCTCACACTCGTCCTCGCATCGTTCTGTTCCCCTCCGCTGCCGCCCAGGTAGGTGCCCAGCAGCAGGCTGCTGCCGGCCGCATTCAGCTTGGCGACAAACACATCATTAACGCCCCCGTTATAAGACGTATGGTACGCGCCCGCGGTGACCGGAAAGTTGGTCGAGGAGGTGTTGCCGACGATGTAGGCGTTGCCCGCGCCATCCACCGTGATGCCGCTGCCCAGATCATCGCCGCCGCCGCCCAGATAGGTGGAATAGACCAGCCCGCCGGTCGGATTGAATTTGGCGACAAACGCATCGCAGGCGCCAAAACTGGGATCGTACGATCGATCATAGGCGCCGGCGGTGGTCGGGAAATCTCCGGGGGATGGCGTCACGGTGCCGGAGAGCGTCTGGCCGGCGACATAGGCGTTGCCCGATCCATCGATGGCAACGGCCATCCCGCCGTCATATTGATCGCCGCCCAGATAGGTGGCGTAGCTCAACCCGCCGGACGGATCGAGCTTGACGACGAAGGCGTCAAAATCGCCGTTCTGCGAAGTGTCATACGCGCCGGCCGTGACCGGAAAATCGAGTGAGTTCGTCATGCCGGTGATCACGGCATTCCCGGCGGCATCGACGGCAATCGCATCGCCGAAATCATCGCCATCTATCCCCACCGAGCCGCTCCCGCCGAGATAGGTGGCGTAGAGCAGTCCGGTGCCGTCAGGGTTAAGCTTGGCGACAAAGACATCCCGGAAGCCGCCGTTATAGGAGGTATCCGCCGCGCCGGCCGTCACGGGAAAATCGGGCGAATAGGTCACGCCCACCACGTAGGCATTGCCCGCCGCGTCGACGGCGATGGAGCGGCCGATGTCGTCGGCGGTGCCGCCCAGAAAGGTCGAATAGACCAGCGCCGGGTCGATCACGAGGGGATGGCGCCGGTCGTATGACGCCACCTCGAAACCAAAAGCGGACGGCGTCAACACCTTGAACGTTCCAGCCACATCCACCCGCTTGCCGTCGATCACCTGATAGATGACCGGCTTCTTCTGGATGATCGTGCCGCCCTGATGCGTGATTTCCAGATCCCCCGCCGGGGTCAGCGTGAGGGATGCGCCGCCTTCATAAGCCAGTCGAACGGCCGAGGGATCGGCGCCCGGCTTCACGACAATGTCATATTCGAGCTGCCGGGCGGTCCCGTAAAATTTCATGTCGATCCCCGGATAGATCTCCTGATAGCGGACTCCATCATACGCGGGGACATTCGTTTTCCACCGCGCGGCATCCGAGCCGATGAAGTAGTTGAATTCCGTCGGTTGCGCGCCTTCCGCCGTGATCGTGGAATGCGGATTGCCGCCGACCGGCGCCAATTTCAGGCTCATCCCCCCGCTGTCCGATCCCTGACCGGAGCGAAGCGCGAAGACGACTCCATCGGGCGTGAAGAACGTGGCGTGGCCGTTCCCTTTTTCAAAATAGCGAGCGGCCGGGTTCACCTGGCCGTCATTGCGGATGAATGAGAGTGGAAGCACACCGTAACTTCCCCGAGCCGGTGTCCGCGCGGGTGAATTCGTTGCTCTGATGCGGTCGACTCTGGCCCGATTGACCGTCGAGGCGTAAGCGGGCTGGAGGCCCATTAACAGACCAACGCCGATGAACACGAACAGCATGTTGTGCCTATGCCCGCGCATGAAGCCCCCTTTGCTCAATGTCGATGTGCCCATCCCGCTGGTTATGACGATCAATCGGCTTCAGGTGTGATGCTCGAGGGAAACGAGTGTGGGCCGCTGCGGCAGGGTACTGGCGCATCCCGGAGTGACTGATCGGGAATCCCTGACCGTCTCCACCATGAACAGTTTCATGGCGCCGCCCCAAAGGTGAGTTATTCGGCCGCCCGCCCTGCCGGCAGCCGCCAAAACCCGCCAAGGATAGCGGAATGCGTCCCCACAAGTCAACCCCCCAAATAAGTGGGCTGTCAGTGTTGATCGGCCTGCGCAGCCCCCGGCGGGAGGGTGGAGGGATCGGTTTCAAACACCCCTCGCCCACAACCTTCTCCCCCAAGAAGGAGAGGGAGGATCAACGCTTGGGGGGCAATGAGCTTTTAGGGGCGGCCTGGGGGTGGGACGGTTCGGGGGTGGTGTAACGGTCTAAAAAGGCCGTGATCTGGGCCTGCTCTTCAGGGCTGATGGTCGTCCCCTCGCTCATCCGGGTGACGGTGGCCCGCCAGTTGCGCCGGTTGGACGCCGTGCGCCAGTAGGTGGGCTTTTGGTTGAGCGCCGGATCGGTCCAGCCGTGGCATTGGTTGCACTTGGCGAAGGCGGCCGGGGGCGTCGGCCGAGTCGATGGACCCGGCTGCGGCCCGGACAGTGGGCCGGTTGGGGGAATTGCCGGCGGAATCGTCTGCGCATCAATGGCCGTGGATTGCTTCTCCACGGGATCAAACGGCAACCCTTCAAGCTTCGTCCAGATCGCGCCGCCGTCATCGGAGCGGAACAGCGCGCCGTGGGTGCCCGCATAGAGCCGGTCGGGCGCGGCGGGATCGATGGCCAGCGCGCGCACGTCGGGATCGGTCAGGCCGTCGGTCAGCACCGTCCACGTCTCCCCGCCATCGTCGCTCTTCCAGACGCCCGCACCGGTTGCCACGTAGAGCAAGCCCCGCCGGACCGGATGCAGCGCGATGGCCCGCAGCCATAATTTTTCCAGTCCGCCGGTTGCGGCGTTCCATGTCGCGCCGCCGTCGCGGCTGATGAAGAGGCCGCCGTCGGCCACGGTCCCGGCATAGAGCGCGCCATTGGCCGCGTCGCCGGCGAGGGCGGAGACCCGTTTGCCCTTCAGCGCCGCCACTTCCTTCCAGCCGCGTGCCTTCCCGTCCGTCTTCAATGCCCGGGTGTAGAGCCCCCGTTCCGTGCCCAGATAGAGGGCGGGAGCAGCGGTCTCAAACAGGATGAGGCTTTGAAATTGGGGGCCGTTCCAGCCGCGCAACCCTTCGGAGATCGGACGCCAGACCGGGGGCTCGCCCCGCCCCTCGTACACGCCGATGGACGTCTCCACGTCAAGGATCTCCCGGCGGGTCGGCGCATCAAATCGCAGCGCCAGGGCGCCCGCGGCGGTGTTGCCCAGTCCGTCGTTGATCTCGCGCCATGACACGCCGCTGTCATCACTCTGATAGACGCCGCCGCCCCACGTCGCCGCGTAGAGGCGATTGGGCGTGGCGGACGAGATTTTCACGTCATAGACCAGATAATTCTTGAGGCCGGCATTGGCCAGATTCCACGTCGCTCCCCCGTCAAGGCTTCTCAGCAGCCCCTGATTGTCGGTGGCGACGAAGATCACCCCCGGCGTGCGCGGATCAACGGCGACGGCACGGATGAAATGATAGGATCGGCTCTGAGCCGGGCCGGTGGGCTTGCCCTGGGCCACGTCGACGGACTTGGATGCATCGGCGGCCCGGACATCAGACGAGCACAGGGCCGATCCGATCATGCCGGCCACGCCGACGGCGGCGATCAGCAGCGCATTGTGGATCATCGATCTATTCATGTCCATACACCTCGCTGTAGCGCTGGAGAAAATCGGCAATGGTCTTTTCCTCCTCCGGCGTCAGGTTGGCCCCCCGGCTCATCCGCTTGACGGTCAGGCTCCAGTTGCGCCGGTTGGGCGTGACCAGCCAGAAGCCGTGGACGGTGTTCAGATAAGGATCGGTCCAGCCGTGGCATTTGTTGCACTTGGCGAAGGCCGGCGGCGGGGTAAGTTTCGGCTTGGGGCCGGCGGGATCGGGCGTGGTCAGTCGGGCGATGACGGCTTCGTGATCGAGCGTCGGCAGCGGGCCCAGATGCGTCCAGTGTGCGGCGCCGTCGGTCGATTTGAAGACCCCCTCCCCGTGCGCACCGGCATAGAGAATCTTCGGGCTGGAGGGATCCAGCTCCAGTGTCCGGATGTCGGTCGCCGTCAGGCCCGCGTTCGCCTCCTTCCAGCTTTCGCCGCCGTCGGAGCTGGCCAGCACGCCCCGATTCGAGGTGGCCAGATAGACGCGCTTCGAATCTTTCGGATCCAAGCGGATGACGCGGATCCAATCTTTTTCGATCCCCGCCCCGACCCGCTTCCACTTCGCTCCCCCGTCATCGCTGATGTAGAGGCCGCCGCCCAGTAATGTTTGGCCGTCACGCAAGACGGCGGCGTAGAGCCGTCTCCCGTTCGGCCCGTTTGGATCAACGGCCAATGCGCTGATTAGTTTTCCTTCCAGATCCTTCGACGCCAGCCGCCACGAGGGATCGCCCTCCGCGCGCATATAGAGGCCGCGTTTGGAGGCAAGGAAGAGGCGGTCGGAGCGGCCCGGCACGATGATGATGCTCTGAAATTCCTGGCTCGTCGTAAAGTCATCCCCCTGGTTCCAGCGTTCCCACGTCCGCCCTCCATCGGGGCTGCGGTGGACGCCGGTGGCGGTGACAACATAAATCCGTTCCGGGTCATTCGGATGGAGAAACATCTGGCCGATGTCGGTATCCTGCAATCCGTCGTTCATCTCGATCCAATGGCCGCCGCCATCGGTGCTTTTGTAGAGCCCGCCGCCGCCGGCGCCGAGATAGACGAGATCCGGCTGCTTCGGATGGACGGCAAAATGGTAGAGCGAGTAACTTTTGATCCCGTTGTTCATCAGCGCCCAATGCGCCCCGCCATCGGCGCTTTTGAGCAGGCCGATGCTGTAGGTGGTGACGACGTAGATGGTGTTCGGATGATTGGAATCGATGGCAAGCCGGCTGACGAAGATGTCGTTTAATGGGGGTGGTGCGACGGGGGGCACCGAAGGCTCGGCCGCTCGCGAAGCCGCCGCGGTCATCAGCGACAACAGCAACAACACCCCTGAAATTGTGGCGCCGACGTTCCAGAACATGCGCGTTATGGTAAACCGCCGGTTCCCTCAATAACAAGGGCCTGCCGGACTTCCCGGCAGGCCGCCGTATAGGCGCCCGGCGGCAGCGTGATCTGAAAGCCCACCTCATATGTGCAGCCCGGCGGTGGCACCGTTTGCCCCGGATTCGGCTGGCAGGGGTCCTTGCCCGCCGGCGGCCCGCTGCAGGCAAAGCCCGTCGTGCACGTCGGCGCCGTCTGCCAGTCATCCTGCGAAGCGATCACCGCTCCTGCCGCCATCGAATAGATTGTGATGTACGGATTGGCCAGCGTCCCCGGCACATTGAACGGCGCCCCGCTCATCGACGGTCCCTGCCCCTTGATGTAGACCGTCTTCGGCGTCGTCCCCGTGATGATAAAGCCCGCGATCGTCGCCGTATAGGCGCCCGGCGGCAGCGTGATCTGAAAGCCCACCTCATATGTGCAGCCCGGCGGTGGCACCGTTTGCCCCGGATTCGGCTGGCAGGGGTCCTTGCCCGCCGGCGGCCCGCTGCAGGCAAAGCCCGTCGTGCAGGTCGGCGCCGTCTGCCAGTTGTCCTGCGAGGCAATCACCGCCGCGGCCGCCATCGAATAGATTGTGATGTACGGATTGGTCAGCGTCCCCGGCACATTGAACGGCGCCCCGCTCATCGACGGTCCCTGCCCCTTGATGTAGACCGTCTTCGGCGTCGTCCCCGTGATGATAAAGCCCGCGATCGTCTGGTTCGCTCCCGTCCCCACGTACGCCCGCGTCGAGATATTCGTCAGGCGGGTGGTCTCGGCGGGCAGCGATGCCAGCACCGAGAAGCCGCCGGTCAGGCTGGCCGACAATCCGCCGGCGCTTGCGGGATTGGCCACTTGGACGGCATAGTTGCCGATGGCCAACGACGTGTTATTCCACCAGACGCTGAGCTGGCCGTTATTCACAAAGACGAACGGCGTTGCGGCGGAGGCCACCGTGCCGGCCGCCGTGGTCCCGCTAAGGCCGCCGATGGTCAGAGTCGCCCCAGTGACGAAGTTCGTCCCGTAGACCGTGACCGGCTGGCTGGCGCTGATCCCGTAGGCCACCATGTTCGGGCTGATGATGGTGATCGTCGGCTGCGGCGCCTGGACGGTGAAGCCGTTCACCCGCGTGACCGGCAGGCCGCCGGCGGTGACCGGATTGGTCACCGTCACGTTATAGGCGCCCGGCGCCAGCGCCGTATTCGGCCACCAGAATCGGAGCGTGGTGCTGCTGGCGAAGGCATAGGGCACGGTCGCGGTGGCCGTGGTGGACGCCACAGTGGTCCCCATCAGACTCCCCACCGTGATCGTCGCCCCGTTGACGAAGCCCGACCCGGTGATCGTGACCGCCT
Organism: Nitrospirota bacterium; assembly: GCA_016201765.1. Taxonomy (GTDB): domain Bacteria; phylum Nitrospirota; class Nitrospiria; order JACQCE01; family JACQCE01; genus JACQCE01. The sequence goes on along the minus strand of JACQCE010000010.1, from coordinate 8,029 downwards.
GACTGGCGGTCACGCCATGCGTCGCCTGCGCGGGTGTTACGCTCGTGATGGCGGGAATGGAGACCACCGCCATGGTCGACGCCGTGCAGACACCGTTATTGTTTTCCACCCCCTCCTCGGACACGTTATAGACATCGGCCAGCGCGCAGAGATAGTAAATGCCGTAGGGCGTGGTCGTCGGCACCGTGAGCGACGAGGTATAGGCGCTGTCCTGCCCGATCCCCAGCCCTGGGACCAGCCGCCACGACGCCGGCGACGAACCGACGGGCGCCGTCCGGTAGTCGAATGCAATGTCGTCCGCGCCGCCATAGACCGGATCGACCGAGAGATGGAACGCGATGACAAACGGCCCGGCCGCAGCGCCACCCTGATTGAGCACGGTATTGGCCAGCGGAAGTGTCCCGCCCGGCATCATGTAGGTCGTCGTGGTCGAAAGCGCGCTCATGACGAGATCAGGCAGGAGCGGGGCCGACGCCGACGGGACATATTTGACCGTCGCCGTGTCGAGATCCCCCGCGCTGCTCTGGCTCGAGCCGGCGATGATGACGTTGCCCGCGCCGTCCAGCGCAATCGACCGGGCGCTGTCCCCGCCGTCCATGCTGGCGGGAATCGCCGCGGTAGAGCCGGCACCATCGTAGCGCACCTCCCAGAGCTGATTCCCCTCCGGGTCATACTTCACGGTCGCGTAATCGTAATCCCGGCCGTTATGGCTTCGGCCCGTGACGTAGCCGTTGCCCGCGGCATCGACGGCCACATCCAGCGGCGTGTTACCATTCCCCCGCGTATATCTCGCCGTCCACTGCAGCGTCCCGTTGGTATCGTACTTGATCGTCGAATAATCGAGGCTGCTGTCCGGGGAGGTCGTGCTCGTCCCCTGCCAGCTCTCGCCGGTGACCCAGACATTGCCGCTGCCGTCCACAGCAATGGCGGTCGGATTTTCCTTCACGGTGTTATAGGCATAGTACGCCGCCCAGACCCGGTTGCCGTCGGTGTCATATTTGTAGGTGTAGTAACCCCGTGGATTGGTGGTCACATTCTTGCTGTAGCCGGTCACATAACTGTTGCCCGCTCCGTCGACCGCCGCCGCGACGAACAGGTCATCGGTCACCATGGTCCACACTTCATTGCCGGCGGCGTCATATTTGATGATCCGGTAGTCGGCTGGGGAGGTGCCGCGTGCCACGAACAGATAGAGATTGTCCGCCTGATCCATGGCCAGGGCAACGACATTGGCTATTGTCGAGCCGGGACCCGCCCGCCGAATCCACAATTCATTCCCGGCGCCGTCATACTTGATCGTGAGAAACTCGCCGGTGCTCCCGCTGGACACAGTCGTCTTGCTCACGCCGGCGACATAAAGGTTGCCGGTCTGGTCCAGGACGATGGCCGTGGCGGCATCAAGGCTCGGGTCGCTGAACGTCCTCACCCAGAGCTGGTCGCCCAGCGAGCTGTATTTGATCGTCACGTACTGGCTGTCGGTACAACTGCCCGACGCCAGCGCCGCGACGCAACGGCTGCCCACGACATAGACATTGCCGGCCGGATCGACAGCGAGATCGGACGGCGTTTCTCCGCCGCCGGTGTTGAAATCGGTGTCATACTTCGCCTGCCAGAGGAGCGCGCCGGAGGCGTCATATTTGAGCGTGACGAAGTCATAGTCCGAGCCGGTGCCGCTGACATTGACTTTCGCCAGCAGATAGACATTCCCGGCCCCGTCGGTGAGCACCTTCACCGGGGTGTCGTGAAGCGTGTTTGATGATGTAGAGCGCGCCGTCCAGGCGGCCGCCGGCCTGAAGCTCTGCGCGCCCGGCGCAATCGTGATCGTCGAGCCGGCGTAAACATTATTCCCCTCGTTCCCCTCCGGCACTTGCAGCGCCGGATCGGCGATCGCGCCCAGATAATAGGCGCCGGGCGGCAGGCCGGCCGGAATCAACACAACGGTCGTCCCGCTGTTCGTGCCCCCCGCTGATAGCGGACCGACCGTGCGGTTGCCCAATCCGATATCGGCCTGCGTAATCGATGCATCCGTGGAGAGATAGAACCGGACGGCGAAATCCCTCGTCGGGCTCCCCGTGCCCTGATTGGCCACGGTGCTCGAGAGTGTGATCGCCCCCCCGGCCGTTCCGCTTGCCGGACCGCTCAACGCGGTCATCACCAGGTCGGACGCGCCGGCCGTGACCGTAATCTGCGAGCCAGCCAGGGCGTTGTTCGTGTCGTCGGTTTCAATCACCCCGTTGGCCGGATCAGCAATGACGCCCAGATAATAGACGCCGGCCGGGACGTTCGACGGGATTGTCACCGTCGCCGTTGAGGATTTGCTATCCCCAGGCATTAGCGGCGTCATCGCCACAGCGGTCAGGAGCCGGTCGGCCGTGGTAATCAGATTGTCGGTCGACAGATAGAGGCCGACCGTGACCAGCCCCGGCGGCGGCGCGCCCCCCTGGTTCGCGATCGTGGCGGTCACCGTCAGCGGTGCGCCGATGTTCGCGGCCGGAGCACCCGCCGACACGGCCGTGACGACCAGATCAGGTCGGGTGACCGTGACCGGCGTGCAGAGGACGTTGTTCGCCTCATTCGATTCGATCACATAGCCGTCGACATCGGCCTTGGCGCAGAGATAATAGTTGCCGGCCACAACGGTCTTGGGAAAGGGAAGGTTGAAGGTCTCCGTCATCGACCCGCCGCCCGCCAACGGCGGGATCAGGCGGATGACCGGCGGCACGTAGAACCAAAAGGTAAATTCCGAGCTGGCAAAATCAACGACATCATCCGCATCGCCGAAGACCGCATTGACGGACAGATGGTGCTTCACCAGCATGGCGCCGCCGGCGGCCGTCCCCAGATTGGTCACGGTCTGGGTGATCGACGCGTTGTCGCCCGACCGGATGGAGGTGGTCGCCGGGGTCAGTTGGGTCATAGCCAGATCGCCGAGCGACACGCCCAACGATGCGCCGGTGGAGGCGCTCTGGCTGCCCGACTGGCCGGTCACGGTCACGGTGTAGCCGGCCAATGGCGTCGATGAAGTGGTGGTGACGGTCAGGGTTGATGTCCGCACTCCATTGCCCGGCAGGCTGACCGCCGATGGCGACAGACTGCACGTGACCGTCGGCGTCACGGGAAAGACCGAGCAGCCGAGCGCGACCGACCCGCTGAAGCTATTTTTCGACGTGACCGTGATGGTATAGGCGCCCGAGCCGCCCGGAGGAATGTTGACGGGGGAGGTCGAGACAAACGAGAAATTGGCCGTGGGGAGCGCCGTGGGATATTTGGTCGCCAGCACGTCGCCGTTGTTTGGGCCCGGCTGGCCAACTACATAGAGGTTCCCCTGCCCGTCGAGATCCAGGTCGAGTCCGCCGCCGACTGTCCAAAGTTGAGCGCCAGCGGGACTGTATTTGACCGTCACGTTCGGCGAGAGGGGGCCGTTGCAGGTGATGCCGTACGCGCTGGCCCGGTCGTAGGCGTCACACTTGGTGCCGGTGACGTAGACATTGCCGGCACCATCCACTGCGAGATGAGTCGCGCCGGAGTGAATGTAGGCGTCCAGAAAGTTATCGTATCGAGCCGACCAGAGCAAGACGCCGTTCGCATCATATTTGAGCGTCACATAGTCCCCGTCGATCCTGCCGCCCTCGTTGCTCTGGCTGGAGCCGGCGACATAGACGTTGCCGGTTGCGTCCACGGCGATCTCGCGCGCCGTATCCTCATACCCGTTGTCGTAGGTTCGTTCCCACAGCTTTGTGCCGTCGACGTCGTACTTGATCACGGTCAGATCGAAATCGACGCCATTATACCTGGAGTCGGACAGATGGAGCCGGCCTGCGCCGTCGACCGCCAGCCACCCGGCGCCGGCGGCGGGTTCCCGTTTGACCCAGAGCTCGTTTCCATTCGTGTCGTATTTGATCGTGGCGGCTTCGACGGTCGTCGCGCTGCTCCGGCTGGTGCCGGTGACATAGACGTTTCCGGAGCCGTCCACCACCATGGCCACCGCCTTGTCGGTGTCATAGGGGCGAAGGTCAGAGCCCTGGTCATAGAATCGCAGCCACAGTTGCGTGCCATCCGGGGCGTACTTGATCGTCGCGTAGTCGTGGTCCTCGCATCCCCGCTCATACCCCGGACTTCCCCAGACACAGACGAAGCCGGTGACATAAATGTTGCCGGCGGCATCGAGAGCCAGTGCCGTCGGTTGATCGTCGGAGGGATTGTACGCAAAACCATACCGCTTTACCCACAACTGGTTGCCGGCGGAGTCATATTTGACCGTCGCGAAACTGCCGGAGCTGGAGCCGGTGACCACCACATTCCCGGCGGCGTCAACGGCCAGACCGGTCGGCCGATCAAACCCATAGTGATATCGCGCCACCCAGAGCTGGTTGCCGTTCGCGTCATACTTGACCGTTGAAAAATCATCCGACGACGTTCCAAACGAACTTCCGATCCCGGTGACATACGTATTGCCGATCGCGTCGGTCACAATTTTGTCCGGATAGGCGCTGCCGCTCTGATTGTATCGGGCCTGCCAGGCCGGGGCGGGAGGGGTCGTTTGAGCGATCCCCTTATTCAGGGGGAAAATGATAATGGCGGCACCAAGAGCCAGAAGAACGAGTCGCTGCTTCATCGGGGGACCTCCGGAAGAACCGGCTAGAGAATGACGGCGCGGACGGAAAATAAACAGCCCAAGACCCCGGTGATTGGAGTCCTGGGCTGTCCTGATAACTGCACTGTGTGCCTGTGTATTACACGATCTAGTTGATCACAAATCCACCCACGAGGGTGGTGGACAATCCGCCTCCTGCCGCGGGATTGGTCACGATCACGTCATACGTGCCAGCCGGCAGGGAGGTGTTCCCCCACCAGAACTTTACCTGGGTGCTGCTGGTCCAGACGAACGGCACGCTCGCGGTCGCGGTGGAACCCGATACCGTTACACCAGACAGCGTGCCCCCCGGCCCCTGGACCGTGATCGTCGAACCCACCAGGAAGTTGCCGCCGGAGATCGTCACCGACCGGCTGGACGTCACGCCGTACGTGGCGGTCGGCAGGCTCAGCGACGTGATCGTCGGTTGGGGCCCGGTCACGGTGAAGGCGGCCGCGAGGGTCGCTCCAAGCCCGCCGGCGGCGGCCGGATTGGTCACCTGGGCCGCGTAGGCGCCCGTCGTCAACGAGGTATTCGGCCACCAGAAACGCACCGTGCTGTTGTTGACAAAGACGTACGGCGTCGCGGCGCTGGCAATACTGCCGGTGACCGTCGTACCCGTCAGCCCGCCGACGGTGATCGTGGAGCCCAGGACAAAGTTGCTCCCCGAGATGGTGATCGACTGGCTGGTCGAGATCCCGTAGACCACCGAAGTGGGGCTGGCGGCGGTCACGGTCGGCTGCGGCGCTGTCACCGTGAAGCCGCCGGCCAGCGTGGCGGAGAGCCCGCCGGCCACGGCCGGATTGGTCACCTGCACGGCATGCGCGCCAAGCGAGAGCGAGGTGTTGGACCACCAGAAGCGCAGCGTATTTTTGCTGACATAGACGAATGGCGTCGTCGCGGAGGCGATACTCCCGGCGACCGTCGTGCCGGTCAACCCGCTGACGTTGATCACCGCCCCCAAGATAAAGTTATCCCCCGAGATGGTGACCGACTGGTTGGCCGTCACACCATAGATGACCGAGGCCGGTGTTGTCGAGATGACCGTCGGCTGCGGCGCAACGACATGGAACCCGGATGCCGCAGGCAGCGTGCTGGACAAGCCCCCTGATGCCACCGGATTGGTCACGGTGACGGCATAATCGCCCGGCGCCAGCGAGGTGTTGGGCCACCAGAATTTCACCTGGGTGCTGCTGACAAAGACAAACGGGACCGTGGCCGAAGCAACGCTGCCGGGGACGGTCGTGCCGGTCAACCCTCCGACCGTGATCGCGGCGCCGTTGATGAAGCCGGAGCCGAAGATCGTCACCGACGAGCCGAGGGTAATCCCATACGTCACCGTCGTCGGCGAGATCGAGCTGACGGCCGGCGTGGCCGGCAGGATGGTCAAGGCTCCGGGCAGCGTGGCGGAGAGACCGCCCGCCGCGATGGGGCTGATCACGGTCACATCCTGGGCGCCCGGCGACAACGAGGTGCTATTCCACCAGAAGCGGATCGTGGTGGTGCTGCCGGTGACCACCACACAGGGGACCGTGGCCGTGGCGATCGTTCCGGACACCGTCACGCAGGAGATGCCATCAACCTGCACCGTGTCGCCGACCATGAAATTCGAGCCGAAGACCGACACCGACTGGCTCGGTGAAACGCCGTAGGTCAGCGACGCGGGGCTCACCGACGAGATGGTCGGTTGCGGCGGGGCGACCACAAACGCATTGGTCAGGGTGCCCGTCAACCCTCCGGCGGCCGCCGGATTGGTGACCATCGCCGTATAGGAACCGGGCGGCATCGAGGTGTTCGGCCACCAGACCCTGATCGTCGTGCTGCTGACGAAGACATAGGGCGTCGTGGCCGTGGCAATGGTGCCCGGCACGGTCACGCCCGTCAGCGTGCCCAGCGTCACCGTCGCGCCGGACATAAAGTTTGATCCGAACACACTCACCGACTGATTCAGCGACACGCCGTAGGTCAGCGGGCTGGTCGCGGTGTTCGACACCGTCGGCTGCGGCGCCGTGATCACAAACGCGCCTGCCGCCGTGACCGTGCCGGCGCAATTGTCAGTATTGGTCACGGTCACATCATACGACCCGGGCGGCAGCGAGGTGTTGCCCCACCAGAAGCGCAGCAGGGTGCTGTTGTTGAAGACAAACGGCGTCGTGGCGGTCGCAAGGCCTGTCGACGAAACCGCCGTGCCGCTGAGCGTGCCGCCCGGCCCCTGGACCGTGATGGTTGAGCCGACGACAAACCCGCTCCCTTGAATGGCGATCGACCGGCTGGAATCAAAACTGTTTGGCCGGCAGCGACAGACAATCCGGATTGGTGATGTTCGTGATCGTGATCGTCGGCGGCTTCACCTTCACGGGGATGGTGGTGACCGGCGTGGCGGCAAAATGGCCTGTCCCGTCACCGAGGAAGATCCGGACGCTGCCCGTGCTCGAATCGACACTGACGGTCGCCACGGCCAGATCCATATGCCCATCGCGGTTGAAGTCACCCGCGGCCACCGCCGTCGCGCTGGCATCCAGCGGAATAATGGACACCGGCGTGGTGGCAAAGGCGTTATTGGGGTTCGGCGCCGGCGTGGCCGCGCCGGTGCCCAGGAAGATGGCCACATTGGCGTTGGCGAGAATGTCATTCGCCACCTCGCCGAAGTTCGCCACGGCGAGATCGGCCACATTGTCGCCGTCGAAATCGGCCTTCACGCCGCCGGTGGTAATGCCGAGCGGCTTGACGCCGACGTTGTTCAGCGTCTGCCCTTCGGTGAAACCGCCCGAGCCGTTGCCCAGATACGAGATCACGTAATTGAAAATGCTGACGCCGATGGCGAGGTCGGGATTGGCATCACCATTGTAATCGCCCGTCGCCAGGGAAATAATCGTGCCCGGCCCGCCCGTCGGGGGAGGGAGACCGCCCTCCAACGTGGTGAATTTTCTCGCCAAGGTATAGGTGCCCGTCCCGCTGGCGGCGGTCGATTGATGCACTGCGTAATAGGTCGTATTGGGTGTCAAATCGTGCATCGCCACGGAATGGCCCTGCGTCATGGTGGCGTTCGTGGGATCATAGCTCGGATCAGACGGATTGCAGGTGTTGTTGGTCGTCGGCGGATCGGTGGTGCCGTAGATCACACAGGAGGTCGCCGGCACATCGGTCGCCCAGCCGATGGTGGCCACGGTCGTATCGATCCCGGAGACGGTCACACTGCCCAGAATGGGACCGTTGCAGCCGACACAATAATTCGAATTGAGAAAAGCGGCGGCTTTCGCGATGCAGGTCGCATCACAGGCGCCCCCGCCGGCGCCCTTGCCGACCATGCCCGATACCGTGGAGGTCCAGTTGGCTCGCGGGCTGAGAATATGGCGGTTCGAGCTCGTGCTTTTCGTGATCGGCCGGTCGCTGCCG